>NZ_LBMZ01000078.1:0-17302 GCF_001005525.1 Acinetobacter sp. AG1
ATATTTATCACTATATTATGAATAAAAACACAAATGTATAAAAATATAAATAGCATTTTTTTTGTGCATTTTCATGTAATCAATCGTACTAACAAGTTCATTTAGAACATTTACTCTTATTTTAATTATGGTATTTTTGTTACATGAAGTTATATCAAATCTACTTCAATGCATGATTTGACAAGCCAATCATAGCTTCTCTACCTAAAAAATCTTGAAGTTCAAGGAAAGATTTAAAATGAAATTAAAACATCTTAGCACTGCCATGATTTTAGCGACGCTACCTGCAACTGGAGTATTTGCAGCAGCATTAGATCGTTCTGGTCAGTCTGTGTCTGCTTTTCTACAACCAGGCAATTATTTCGAAGCTGGTATTTCGGTTCTAGATCCAACAGTAAAAGGTCAATCTACAGCTGCAACTGGTAGTCAAAATATTAGTGACATGGGTGGAGATTATCAATTTTACAATGCTGCTCTCAAGTTACAATTAACGGATTATTTATCATTCGGTTTGATTTATGATCAACCATTTGGTGCAGATGCTGAATATCACGATTCAACATTATTTACTAATACTGCAGGCAATACAAAAGTTGAAGTTGACACACAAAACATCTCTATGCTTTTTGGTGTTCAACCGATTAAGAACGTTAATCTTTATGCAGGTGGCGTATACCAAACTGTAAAAGGTGGTGTGCAATTACGTGGTGCTGGTTATGGTGGCGCAACTGCTATAAACACTTTTGGTGGATATAATGCTGATATTCCAGAAGACTCGGCTGCTGGTTGGTTAGTTGGCGCTGCATATCAAATTCCTGATATCGCGTTAAAAGCTTCTGTTACATATCGCTCTGAAATTAAACATAAAGTTAATATTGATGAATCATCTGTTGGTGTTGGACCAATCGCAGCAATTTTAAATAATGCTACAGGTTCTTCAGATATCACTACGCCTCAATCTGTAAACTTAGATCTTCAAACAGGTATTATGGCGAACACTGTTGCATTCGCAAATGTTCGTTGGGTAAATTGGAAAGATTTTGCAATCCGTCCTTATGCATTTGGTGAGGCATCAACACACCCTGGTATTGTTGCTCAAACAGGTAAAACTAACGGATTCGATCTAGTAGCGTATACCGATGATCAATGGTCTGTAAATGCAGGGGTTGGTCGTAAATTAAATGAACAATGGGCTGGTAATGTTTCTGTAGGCTGGGATTCTGGTGCAGGAAACCCTATTACAACACTTGGTCCAACAGAAGGTTATTGGAATCTTGGTGTAGGCGTTCAATTTAGTCCAGCAGCTAACTACTTTATCTCTGGTGGTGTGAAATACTTCTGGCTGGGTGATGCTAAAGCTCAATCTGGCGCTCAATTTAACACCGATAACTATCTTGCGGATTTCACTGATAACCATGCAATCGCATATGGTATGAAAATCGGTTACCGTTTCTGATCAATACATCGAATAAAAAAGGCCATCATTTGATGGTCTTTTTTATTTTTGTGCTAAAAATAAATAGTTTAAAAAATTTATTCCGAATGATTCTTAAAATATAGAAAATATGATAAATCAAAGTATTAACAACAAATTTAAAAATATACCAATTAGTATATAACACTACACTTCTCAAGAAATTTTCATGACTTTATCAGTTCATTTATGGACATTTGTAAAATATTTTGAGCCATAAAAATTATGTTACTTTTCGCAACATTCTTGTTACAAAGTGATATGAGAGAAAATATCAATGAAGCTTAATGCGATTCAGCACGCTCTTTTACTTAGCTTACTCCCAACCACTTCAGCTTTCGCAGCAGCATTAGACCGTTCTGGTCAATCTATTGCACCTTTTTTACAACCAGGCAATTATTTTGAAGCTGGTATTTCAATTCTTGATCCGAATGTATCAGGAAAAGATACTTCACAAAATGACACAGGTAATATGGCAGGTAACTATTACTCGCCAAACGCTGCTTTAAAACTTCAAGCAACCGAAAAATTCTCTATTGGCCTTATTTATGACCAACCCTATGGAGCTGATGCAGAATACAAAGGTAAAAGTAACTTTATCGAAAGCCGTCCTGTTCCATTTAAAGCTGGTACCTCAGTTACAGTTGATACTGAAGATTTGAATTTAATTCTAGGTTATCAACCAAATCAAAACTGGAACCTCTATGCGGGAGCTGTTTATCAAACACTAGATGCAACGGTATTATTACGTGGTGCAAGTTACAGTGCTTATAGTGGTTATGATTTTAAAACAGGTCGTGATGAAGCTGTTGGTTGGTTAGCTGGTGTCGCTTATCAAATTCCAGAAATTGCACTCAAAACATCTTTAACTTACCGTGCAAAAATCAAGCATGAAATGAATGCATATGAGAATCATGGAATTGCAGGTTTTACAGGCAGTCCTGTTTTTGATGCGATGTTAAATCAAATTAACAATGCTCAAGGTACAACTGAAATCACCACGCCTCAGTCCGTTAATCTTGATTTTCAAACTGGGATCATGGAGAACACGATTGCCTTTGCAAACTTACGTTGGGTGAATTGGAAAGACTTTGCAATCCGCCCATATAAATTTGGTGAAGCTTCTCTTTTATCAGATATTGTAAAAAATACTGGTAAAAAAGATGGTTTTGATTTGGTTGCATATACAGATGACCAATATTCTGTAACTGCTGGCGTAGGCCGTAAAGTAAATGATCATTGGGCTGGTAATGTTTCTGTAGGTTGGGATTCTGGTGCAGGTAACCCAGTTACAACACTCGGGCCAACAGAAGGTTATTGGAATGTAGGCCTAGGAGTTCAATATAGCCCTGCCCCGAATTACTTTATTGCTGGTGGTGTAAAGTATTTCTGGTTAGGAGATGCTAAAGCTCAATCAGGTTCTCAATTTAATACGCCTAACTACGTAGCTGAGTTTGAAAATAATGATGCGATCGCTTATGGTTTGAAAATTGGTTATAAATTCTAATAAATAGTAAAAAATAAAAGGCGCTTAGAAGCGCCTTTTATTTTTAAATTTCCTTTATCTTTCATAAAAAGCTTAGAAATTTTAATTATTCTGGGATATTACGTTGTGATACAGAGCGTATCGCTTGTTTCAATGCTTCATAGCCATGCAATGGTGGAAACTGTGGGAATTCAGCAATTACATTTGCTGGTGCATCAAATAAGAAACCATGATCTGCTTCACCTAACATAGTCGTATCATTATAAGAGTCACCTGCAGCAATCACACGGAAATTTAAACCATGTAATGCTTTCACTGCCTGACGCTTCTGATCAGGCTGGCGTAATTTATACGCCGTAATCATACCATTTTCATCAGTTTCAAGTTTATGACAGAAAATCGTTGGCCAACCTAGTTGTTTCATCAATGGATGTGCAAACTCATAAAAAGTATCAGATAAAATAATCAGTTGAAAATGTGTACGTACCCATTCAACAAATTCTTTTGCACCTTCAAATGGTCCCATATCAGCAATCACAGCTTGAATATCATTTAAACCCAAACCATGCTCTTTTAAAATGTTTAAACGTTGAGTCATTAAAACATCATAATCTGGAATATCGCGCGTCGTCGCTTCTAATTCTTTAATTCCTGTTTTCTTGGCAAAGTTAATCCAGATTTCTGGTACAAGTACCCCTTCAAGGTCTAGGCATACGATTTCCATGAATGCATCCAATGTTGATTAAAAATTGCTGTATCATACCATTAAGATTTTCATTTTTTGCGCTGTTGTTAAATAAAACGATTTTATTCTGCAAGATTAAAATCGAAGACAAGCAAATGGCTTTGCTTAGAATGATTTACAATTGTGCCCAAGCCTTTCGCCAGGAACACCTATGACTGTTATTCCGACTATTGACCTTGTAGATGCGCTCGCTGCTGAATATTCAGATAAATCACCACGAGAAATTTTAGAGCTTGCTTTAAGCCAAGAAGGCGAAATTGCAATTTCATTTTCTGGTGCCGAAGATGTTGTATTAATTGATATTGCTTCTCGTATTGGTAAACCATTCCGTGTATTTAGTTTAGATACAGGGCGTTTACATGCAGAAACCTATCAATTTATTGAAACTGTGCGTAAACATTACAATATTAAGATCGAAATTTGCTTCCCTGAATCCGCTGCTGTACAGCAGTTGGTAAATGAAAAAGGGTTGTTTAGCTTTTTTGAAGATGGTCATCAGGAATGCTGTGGCGTTCGTAAAGTACAACCTTTACGTAAAAAATTAGCGACTTTGGATGGTTGGATTACAGGTCAACGTAAAGATCAAAGTCCAGGCACACGTAATGAGATTCCCGTAGTTCAAGCGGATGTTGGCTTTTCAGGTGAAGGCAAGCAATTGATTAAATATAATCCGCTTGCAAATTGGAGCAGTGCAGATGTATGGAGTTATATTCGAATGATGGAAATTCCATATAACCCACTACACGAACGTGGTTTTATTTCAATTGGTTGTGAACCATGTACTCGTGCTGTATTACCAAACCAACATGAACGTGAAGGTCGTTGGTGGTGGGAAGAAGCAACTCACAAAGAGTGCGGATTACACTCGGGTAATCTGAAAAAATAATTCCTAGCAGATTTGGTATATAAAAACCACTGATTCATCAGTGGTTTTATTTTTTCTGACTCCCCTGTACAAAGTCATATTTTAACCAGACCAAACCGTATATACTTCACACAACGGTTCAATAATTCTAATAAGAGCTCCAAGAGTATCTTATAAAAAATGCAATGAGAGGCTATATCTGCTATGCGCCCATTACACCCTATTGATTTTATTTTTCTTTCATTAGAGAAAAGACAGCAACCTATGCATGTAGGGGGATTGTTTTTATTCGAAATCCCAGAAAATGCATCTCCGACATTCGTACATGATCTTGTTCAAGATATCCGTCAATCGAAGAGTATTCCTGTTCCCCCATTTAACAATCAACTAACTGGATTATTCTGGGGTGAAGATCCTGAATTCGATATTGATCATCATTTCCGTCATATCGCGTTACCAAATCCAGGGCGTATTCGTGAACTATTGGTCTATATTTCACAGCAACATAGTTCCTTGATTGACCGTGCAAAGCCATTATGGACTTGCGATATTATTGAAGGCATTGAAGGCAATCGCTTCGCAATGTATTTTAAAATCCATCATGCGATGGTCGATGGTGTTGCGGGTATGCGCCTCATTGAAAAATCATTATCAAAAGATCCAAATGAAAAACATGTCGTACCGTTATGGTGTGTAGAAGGTAAACGTACTAAACGTTTAAAAGCACCAAAACCACCGACAGTAAGTAAAATCAAAGGCATTATGGATGGTATCAAGTCTCAACTTGAAGTCACGCCAAAAGTCATGCAAGAACTTTCACAAACATTGTTTAAAGAAATTGGTAAGAATCCAGACTATGTCTCAACTTTCCAAGCTCCTCCTTCAATTTTAAACCAACGTGTAAGTTCTTCTCGCCGTTTTGCAGCTCAGTCTTTTGAGCTTGATCGTCTACGTAATATTGCTAAATCACTCGGTGTAACCATCAATGACGTGGTACTTGCAGTGTGTTCTGGTGCACTTCGAGAATATTTGATTAGTCATAATAGTTTACCGAAGAAACCTTTGATCGCAATGGTGCCAGCATCTTTACGTACAGATGATTCAGATGTAAGTAACCGTATCACGATGATTCTAGCCAATCTTGCGACTCATATTGAGAATCCAATCGAGCGCTTAGAAATCATTCGTCGTAGTGTACAAAACTCTAAACAGCGTTTTAGTCGTATGACTGCGAATGAAATCCTAAACTACAGTGCTGTTGTTTATGGCCCTGCTGGGTTAAATATTGTTTCTGGCATGCTACCGAAACGCCAAGCATTTAACCTTGTAATTTCAAATGTACCAGGTCCACGCGAACCGTTATATTGGAATGGTGCTAAACTTGATGCGCTTTATCCAGCGTCAATCGTCATGGATGGCCAAGCACTAAATATTACAATGACAAGTTATTTAGATAAGTTAGAAGTAGGTTTGATTGCATGTCGTAATGCTTTACCTAAAATGCAAAACTTATTGACTCATTTAGAAGATGAAATTCAACGCTTTGAACAAGCAATTGAAAACTTACCACAACAGAAAGTTGCGAATTAAGCAATTCGCTAAAAAATTAAGGGGCTTTAAATGGCCCCTTATTTTTTAATTGTACGACAACGTTGTAATAGTTGATGGCAGGCTAAACGGATCATCGCCGTAGTAATTTGAACTTCTTTACCTTGGCTATCGACCATATAACATGTATTGACTGGATTACTGTCTAAAACATGCTTAAAACCGTGATTCACTAATCTTTCGCTCACATTCATAATTATATACCTCATATTATTTGCTAAGGCACTCAAGATACCTATGGCTCATTCTATGGTTCTAGTATTTAAAATTCATGATAGAAAGTAAAATTTCAGTTGTAACAAGGATTAAGCGAAATTTTGTTACAACTTTAGCTCAGAATGATATCGTATTGCTCTTGCGTATATAAATTTTCAACTTGGAATTTAATCACTCGGCTAATGAAATGCTCTAAATCTGCGACTGCTGGGGCTTCTGCCGTTAATAAGCGATCAATCACTGCTGGATGTGCAACGACAGTAAAGCCACTCTTGGAATCAAATGCACGGGCATAACGCAAAATTTCTCGAAATATCTCGTAACATACTGTCTCTGCTGTCTTTACATATCCACGTCCCTGACAAGTTGGGCATGATTCACATAATAAATGTTCTAAAGACTCACGTGTACGTTTACGTGTCATTTCAACCAAGCCTAACTCTGAAACTTGGGTGATTTTTGTTTTGGCATGATCACGTTCAAGCATACGTTCAAACTGACGCATGACCTCTTGTCGATGCTCAAGCTCTTGCATGTCAATAAAATCAATAATGATAATGCCACCCAAATTACGTAGACGAAGTTGTCTCGCAATGACTTGTGTCGCTTCCATATTGGTTTTAAACACCGTGTCTTCTAAACTACGACCACCCACATAAGAGCCTGTATTCACATCAATCGTGGTCATTGCTTCAGTCTGATCTATCATCAGATAGCCACCTGACTTAAGTGCTACACGGGTCTGCAAGGCCTTCTGAATGTCTTCTTCGACGTTATACAAATCGAAAAGTGGCTTTTCGCCAGGATAGTGAATTAGACGATTTTCAATCGTTGGCACAAACTCAAGCACAAACTCATTTAATTTGGCATGAATTTCACGAGAGTCGACATAAATTTTTGCAGTTTCATCACTGGCTAAATCACGGACAATTCTTTGTGGTAAAGGCAATTCTTCAAAAATAAGTTCAGGTGTCGCAACTTCTTTTTGTTTACGTTGAATATATTCCCAAAGCTTACTCAAATAACACATATCTTGTGCAATCGCAGCTTCGTCCACACCTTCCGCTGCGGTACGAACAATAACACTGCCGGGTAAGCTATGTTCCGTCTGAATGCGTTCAATCATGCTACGAAGACGATCACGCTCTTCTTCTGATTCAATACGTTGTGATACACCGATATGATTACCATAAGGCATTAATACCAGATAACGCGATGGGATAGAAAGATCTGTGCTTAGACGCGCACCTTTGGTTCCCAACATGTCTTTCATCACTTGAACCGTCAACATCTGTCCCGGATGCAAAAGCTCAAAAACATTTGGGGTAGGTTGCGAACGTGACCAGACCATATCATTGATATGTAAAAAAGCAGTCCGAGACAAACCAATATCAACAAAAGCAGCTTGCATACCTGGCAGTACACGCACCACTTTACCTTTATAAATATTACCCACTAAACCACGTTTTACAGTGCGCTCAACAAATAATTCATTGACCGTACCGTTTTCAATTAAAGCCACACGACATTCCATCGGTGTGACGTTAATTAGCAATTCTTCTGCCATAATCCACTCAAAATTTTATAAAAATTCTTATATCCGAAAGTGTCTACTTTAAATTTTAACGCTTTCTAATAACTGTGCTGTTTCGTACAACGGTAAACCGACCACATTACTATAACTGCCCCGAATTTGGGGAATATATTGAGCTGCTATCCCTTGGATTGCATACGCCCCTGCTTTTCCAACAGGTTCACCTGTTGCCCAATATCTTTCCATGTCGACATGACTAAGCTGTTGTAACTCTACTTGTGTTCTAACCACATCACTTAAGCATTGGATAGAAGTTGCCACACAAATCCCAGAATAGACATCATGCCATTGCCCAGAAATTGTTGACCAGATTTCAAATGCATGCTGCTTTGATTGTGGTTTTCCAATGATCTTGCCTGCAAAACTTAAACTGGTATCCGCAGCAATCACAATTGCATCAGGAAATAAACCAAGAACAGCATGTGCCTTTGCTCTCGCCAATCGTTCAACATATTGTTCAACAATTTCTCCCTCTCGGACACTTTCATCGATATCTGGACTATATATTTCAAAATCCAAACCGAGTTGTTGCAACAACTCCTTTCGACGAGGTGAACTCGAAGCTAAAATTATACGCGCCATTTTTGTAAGCAGTAATAAACCATCGGCCATCCTATCACGCTAGTAACAAGCGGTTGCCAATGTCGCGCTATTGAAAAATGTGTACTCGATATTGTTTGACTCATCCACAAAAAGGTTAAGTGCGCAATAATTGCAAGTACAGCGATTACCCATGAGTTCGCGAAAGTTAAAATTCGACGTTCACGAATAAAATAACGCGTACCAAACGTAATCAACACAAAACTTAGTGCATTTAAACCCAAAGGCGCATCTAACAATAAATCAGTGAAAATACCCATTCCAAAGGCGAACCAAACCCCACACCAACTAGGTTGATAAAGAATCCAGAACAGCATGATCATCAGCATAATTGATGGTCGCCATCCTGAAGCTTCGTAAGCAATTGGATAAACTAAAAGAACTGACCCGATAATAATTGAGATGATAATCATCCAAAGTGGATCTTTGCGTTTTTCAAAACTCAATCTAGCGATCGGCATAAGGTTGCTCCTGCGCTAAAGATTCTGAAAATAAAACTACCACATGATGACCACTGGCAAGCTGTGCCGCAGGAATAACATCAATTTCTGCAAACTCGCCTGAAGTATGACGGCTAACCTTAGAAACAGTACCCACCAAATAACCAGCAGGAAAGTGTTCACCCAAACCAGAACTAAATACCTTATCACCCGCTTGAATATTCGCGCTTGTCGGGACGTATTCCATTTTTAGGTGACCTAAATCACCTGTTCCAGATACAATCGCACGCATTCCTGTCCGTTCTAAACGTACAGACAACGAATGTTCTTTATCAGATAACAACATGATACGGGCACTATGTGGGTACACATTAATCAATTGTCCCATAATCCCTTTATCATCGAGAACAGTTTGCCCAACTTTTAAGTGATCCACAGAGCCACGGTTAATGATAATAATATGGCGCAATGGGTCGGCATCTGTTCCAATCACTTCTGCAATTTGCATACGTCCATCGATAATCAATGGCGTATCCAAAAGCCCCCTTAAACGGTTATTTTCCGCGGAGAGTTCTGAAAGTTTTTGGAGTCGAACTTGAGCTTGAAGGAGTTCAGCCTGCATTGCAGTATTTTCACGGCGCAATTGGGTTTCAGATTTGGTTTGTTGGTTCAGCCATTCTCGCGACAATACAGGATAACTTGCCAGCGCATAAATTGGATTATACGCTGCATACAAGACATCTCTTGCAGGCTTAATCACATAAGGCATGCGCCAATCAAAGAAAAGCACCACCAAACATGAAATAACCGCAATAATAAATGAGCGAAAAGATGGCGGTTGTCTTGAAAAAAGATTCGGTTGCACCGCCTAGTCCTTATGATTTAGCCAACAAAAAGCATGTCATGGTTCGGATTATCAAAGAACTCTAAGACTTTACCGCCACCACGCGTGACGCAAGTTAAAGGGTCATCCGCAACAATCACAGGTAGACCTGTTTCTTGCGCAAGCAGTTTATCAAGGTTACGCAATAATGCGCCGCCACCGGTCAACACAATACCGCGCTCTGCAATATCCGAAGAAAGTTCAGGTGGAGTTTGTTCTAAAGCAGATTTGACTGCGCTCACGATGCTTTGTAATGGGTCAGCAATCGCTTGTGAGATTTCATCAGAAGTGACGGTAATCGCACGAGGTACACCTTCTGCCAAATTACGACCACGAACTTCAATCTGAAGGGTTTTGCCATCAGTCACAGCCATACCCACTTCTTTCTTAATGGTTTCTGCTGTGGTTTCCCCAATCACGCAACCATGCGCTTTACGTACATAATTGATAATTTGCTCATCAAATACATCACCACCGATACGTAATGAATCGGCATAAACACAGCCTTGTAATGAAATGATCGCAATCTCAGTCGTACCGCCACCCACATCAACCACCATCGAACCACATGCTTGTTCGACTGGCATACCTGCACCAATCGCTGCCGCCATTGGCTCTTCAATCAAACGGACATCACGCGCGCCTGCATTAAATACAGCTTCACGAATCGCTCGACGTTCAACTAAAGTCGATTTACATGGGACACAGACCACAACACGCGGTGCTGGTGGAAATAAACGCTTTTCATGTACTTTACCGATAAACTGATTCAACATGGTCTCAGTGACTTCAAAATCGGCAATCACACCGTCTTTCATCGGACGAATTGCTGAAATATTCGCTGGTGTACGACCTAACATTTGTTTAGCATCAAGACCAACAGCAGCAACAATTTTTTGCGAACCGCTATGACGAATCGCCACAACAGTCGGTTCATTTAATATAATGCCACGGCCTGGTGCATAAATAAGTGTATTTGCCGTACCTAAATCAATGGCTAAATCCGGCGAAAACAAGCCAATTAGTCGTTTTAGAATCACGGGGGCGTTCTCAATTAAACTTTGTATGGATGCAAGGTGGCAACTTTAACGAAATGTGATGCTTTGAACAAGTCAATCGCTTATTATAACGCACGATATTTTGCAATTTTTTGATACTGAATTAGGTAAAGTTATGTCTACATCATCAGATGCTCAGCAGACAACGGACTTAAATGCACAGACCGTTTCAGCGATTGCACATCTTGCTCGCTTGTCTCTAAATGACACGCAATCTACTGAATATGCTCAAAGTTTAAATAAAATTCTTGGCATGATGGAAAGCCTAAAAGGCATTAATACCGATAATGTTGAGCCTTTGAAAAGTCCTTTTGATAATCCGCAACCTTTACGTGCTGATATTGTAAGTGAAAGCAACCATCGTGATGAATATCAAGCGGTAGCCCCTGCAACTGAAGCAGGTTTGTACCTTGTACCTCGTGTAATTGAATAATTTCTATTCGATTAGTCAATATTTTATATTTAGAATGTAAAGAAATTTTTCATATGACAGATTTACATCGCTTATCAATCCGTGAACTCTCTGAAGGGCTAAAACAAGCTCAATTTTCATCACGCGAATTGACTGAACATTATTTAAAACGTATTGCCAAAATTGACCCAAAAGTAAAAAGTTATGTGACGGTTACAGCAGAACAAGCACTTGTTGAAGCTGATGCTGCTGATGTTGCACTTAAGTCAGGTCATACACATGCGTTGGCAGGCATTCCTCTTGCACACAAAGACATTTTTTGTACCCAAGGCATTAAAACCACTGCCGGTTCAAAAATGTTGGATAACTTCATTTCACCTTACGATGCGACTGTCGTTGCAAAAGCCAAAGCTGCGGGTCTCGTGACTTTAGGTAAGGTGAACATGGATGAATTCGCTATGGGTTCAACCTCTGAAAGTTCTTACTTTGGTGCAACAGGTAACCCTTGGGCATTAGATCATGTCCCAGGTGGTTCATCAGGTGGTTCCGCAGCGGCTGTTGCTGCGGACTTAGCTCCGATTGCAACAGGTACGGATACGGGTGGCTCAATTCGCCAACCAGCTTCATTCTGCGGCTTAACAGGCTTAAAACCGACCTATGGTCGTGTCTCTCGCTTCGGTATGATTGCGTATGCATCATCACTGGATCAAGGCGGTCCAATGGCACGCTCGGCGGAAGACTGTGCGTACTTAATGAATGTCATTGCTGGTCATGATGCCAAAGACTCGACTTCGATCAACAAAGAAGTGGATGACTATGTTGCTAACCTAAATGGCACTGCGGTGAAAGGTCTACGCATTGGTATTCCAAAGCAATATTTCAATGTGGCTGGTTTAGACGCCGATGTAAAAGCACGCGTTGAAGAATCGTTGAAAAAGCTTGAAGAGATGGGCGCGATCTTGGTTGAGATTGATCTCAACATGACTGAAGCTTATGTACCAACTTACTACTTGATCGCCCCTGCGGAAGCATCATCGAACCTGTCACGTTATGATGGTGTGCGTTATGGCTACCGTTGTGAAAATCCTGTGGACTTAATGGACTTGTACAAACGTTCACGTTCAGAAGGTTTTGGTGCTGAAGTACAACGTCGTATCCTGATCGGGACTTATGCCCTTTCTGCGGGTTACTACGATGCCTACTATGTGAAAGCGCAAAAAGTACGTCGTTTAATCCAACAAGACTTCCTCAAAGCATTTGAAAATGTTGATGTGATTGCTGCGCCATCTGCACCAACCACTGCTTACAAGATCGGTGCCAACCTCAGCCCGACTGAAATGTATTTAGGCGATATCTATACCCTTGCTGTGAACTTGGCAGGCCTACCAGCTATCAACGCACCTGTTGGTTTCGATAAAGATAGCTTGCCTGTGGGCTTACAGTTGATTGGTAACTACTGGTCAGAATCACAATTGCTTTCGATTGTGCATCAATATCAAGAAAATACAGACTGGCATACCAAACGTGCGGCAATTGCTGAGGAGAATGCATAATGGCTGAAGCTCAAAAGTTAAAATTAATTGACGGTTGGGAAGTCGTTATCGGGATCGAGATCCACACGCAGTTGGCGACCAAGTCTAAAATCTTCTCTGGTTCATCGACTGAGTTTGGTCAAGACCCAAATACACAAGCCAGCCTTGTTGATTTGGCGATGCCGGGCGTATTGCCTGTATTGAATGCAGAAGTGGTTGATCTTGCGATTCGCTTTGGTTTGGGTATCGATGCCTATATCGACCAAGCGTCTGTATTTGCACGTAAAAACTATTTCTATCCAGATTCTCCAAAAGGCTACCAAATCAGCCAGATGGACAATCCGATTGTGGGCTTGGGTCATATCGATATCCAGCTTGAAGATGGCACTGTGAAGCGTATTGGCGTGACTCGTGCCCATCTTGAAGAAGATGCGGGTAAATCAATCCATGACCAGTTCGAAGGTATGTCGGGTATCGACTTAAACCGTGCGGGCACACCATTGCTTGAAATCGTTTCTGAGCCAGATATGCGGTCGGTTGAAGAAGCGGTTGCTTATATCAAGTCGATTCACACGCTCGTGCGTTGGTTGGGTATTTCTGACGGTAACATGGCAGAAGGTTCATTCCGTGCCGACTGTAACGTGTCATTGCGTCGTCCAGGTCAACCATTCGGTACGCGTTGCGAGTTGAAAAACCTCAATTCATTCCGTTTCATCGAGCAAGCGATCAATGTTGAAATTGAACGCCAAATGGAAATTTTGGAAGATGGCGGCACAATTGATCAGGAAACCCGTTTGTTCGATCCGAACAAGATGGAAACCCGTTCAATGCGCTCGAAAGAAGAAGCAAACGACTATCGCTACTTCCCAGATCCAGATTTATTGCCAGTGATCATTGCTGATGAGCAAATCGAAGCGGCGCGTGCTGCCTTGCCAGAATTGCCTGCTGCACGTCGTGAACGTTTTACTGCTGATTTCGGTGTGACTGAGTACGATGCACATGTATTGACGCTGTCACGCGAAATGGCGGACTTCTACGAAGCTGTTGTGGCTGCTGCTGGCGGTGCTGCACAAGGTAAAATGTCTGCAAACTGGGTGATGGGTGAATTCTCAGGTGCTTTAAACAAAGCAGGCTTAGAATTGGCGGACTCTCCTGTTTCTGCTGAGCAGTTGGGTGGCATGATCGCGCGTATTGTTGACAATACCATTAACGGTAAAATTGCGAAGCAAGTGTTTGGCTTTATGTGGGAAGCAGAAGGAAAATCTGCGGATGACATTATTGCTGAGAAAGGCTTAAAGCAAGAAACTGATACAGGTGCGATTGAAGCGATTATTAAAGAAGTACTTGCAGCCAATGAAAAAATGGTTGAAGAGTACAAGTCTGGTAAAGAAAAAGCCTTTAACGGTCTGGTTGGTCAAGTCATGAAAGCTGCAAAAGGTAAAGCCAACCCAGCTCAAGTGAATGAATTAATGAAGAAATTGATTGGCTAAACTAGTCTAATTTCTAACAAAACCCGCTTTAGAGCGGGTTTTTTATATTTTTAATTTATTACGATCATCATCAATATAAGACATTGTAATATCAATCAGACAATCAATTAATTCTTCAAAAGTAAAACCCATATTTTGAGATGAAAAGAAATTCATCGTCAGTGCTACACTGGAATTAATTAAAACATAAACCATCAATTTTAGATTTTTTATTCTGAGCACTTCAGGATGTTTCACCGCGTATTCAATCGCTAATGTATTGATTGCCTTCACTGCTTTTACATGACTGGCTTCAGTACTATATTTGTTAGAAACACTGAGCCAATAGAAATATTTATTCTCATCTTTTGCTAAAAAGTCACCAATATGTAAAAAAATAGATCGAATCGCTTCGGGAATTTCCATTTCCTGAATGGTTGGAATGACCTCGTAAATCACTTTGGCAAGCTCAGCAATAAAGTGTTGTTGCATCTCTACAAATAAGGCTTCTTTATTTTTAAAATATTCATAAAAGCTTCCAGAGCCTACGCCTGCAATCTCACAGACTTTCAACACGGTAGTGTGGTCCAATCCATTATTTTTTACTGATATAAATCCTGCATCAACTATAGACCTATAAGTATTTTTAGACCTACTTTGTTTTGGTTTTCTTATAGTTACCATTATAAAAATCTCATCCTTAAATCCGTCTTTTTTCCGTATAAATTCACTGATAGATTCTATATACATACTAAATTTTGTTCAAATTATCTTCTACAGAGGACAAGGAAAAAAGATGAATATATCAGTACAATCTCTTCAACGAATCGTTCGACGTAATGTGGTTATTCCTTTAGACAAAAACAAAAAGTTTTCTTTTTACTATGAAGATAATTCTGTTGTGACCTCTCTTTTTGTGGTTTTATCTGCGATGTTTCCACCGGGTGAAATGTTCTTCATCGAGAGCGTACGTAATGTTCGTGATCAAATTACGGATGAAAAATTGCTTGAAGATATTCGTAATTTTATTGCGCAAGAAGCTTTTCATAGTCGCGAACATAAATCTCTGAATGAGCATCTGATTCAATCAAATTATCCAGAGGTAGTCGAAATCGAAGCCTTAACCAAAGCAAGATTGGATAAATTTCGTAAGCTTCCCAAAGTTGAGCAATTAGCGGCAACTGTAGTAATGGAACATTTCACAGCTACTCTTGCTCGCCTACTGTTAACTGATCCATTAATCAAACAGAAAACTACTCAAGAAAGTCGAAATCTTTGGGAATGGCATGCGCTGGAAGAACTAGAACATAAATCTGTTGCTTTTGAAGCACTGAAAGCGATTGGTGGTAATACGGTTAGAAATCGGAGGATTGCTTTAATTCGAGTGGCTCGCTTTATTGCCCCGATAACCTTTGATTATTGGATACAAATTTTAAAACGTAAGGATATTAAGTTTTCAGCTAAAGAACTGAAAGACGCATTTTATTTGGCATTCGGTGGTGTGAATCGTTTAGGTATTTTTTCTCGTACGTTTATCGAAATGCTTGATGTCAGAGATCAACATTTCGATCCATTAGATATGCAGACAGAACAACTCGAAGCTGAATACCGTGAAAAATTATTTGGTGAAAATGGTATTTTAAGAAGTGTGCTTAGAAGCTAAGTAGCTTTGAAATAGGAAAAAATTAAATAAGCTCATCCTTCATTCAAGGGTAAGTCAACACAACTCAAGTAAATGAATTGATGAAGAAGTTGATTAGTTAAACTGATCTAATTTCTAACAAAACCCGCTTTAGAGTGGGTTTTCTATTAAATATAAATCCTGTTTTAGCTTTGGATAAACGATATTTTCCACATTTTTTTTCAAATCAATTAAGCATTCATAGTAATTATCTAAATCTTCCTGACTGAGAGCTTGATTACAATTCACAGCTTTACTATGTATAGCATGAATAATTTTGGATGCTCTGATAGTAATTTTTTCAATTTCTTCAGGCTCATCATCAAGTAAATTAGTGCCCATACGTAAAATGGTGGCATATTTAAAAACACCACACTTTTTTTCAAAAATTCTAAATGTATTGCCTTCTAAAAGTTGCTTTACCTGCAAATAATATCCACTTTTAATGTCTTGGATAACTTTGTTTACTTGATCTTCATTATTAGGTTTCTTCTGTTCCGATACTAAAATAGCCCAATTTCTCTGATGGTTAGAATAAATTGATTTCAATAATTCATATGTCTCAAGTAGTACTTGTCTTAATTCCTCAATCTCTGTTACCAAGTTAATTATTAGTTCTTTATTTAGACTAGTACGGTATTGTTTTCTCCATAAATTTAAAGTGACTAATACTAAAATTGGTGCGCACAATGCTGCACATGCAGTAAATATATACACTATATCTGTTCTTATTGCTGTTGTTGATAAAGCTTTATCAAAATCAGAGAAGTAATAATAGATCCCCACGCCAACAAGCGATATTAATAAATATCCAAATATAAAATAAAATATCCAAGCAAATATTTTACTTTTATTTATAAAAACTTGATAAATTTGGTGAGCAAGAATTATCACTAATACAGGTAGATATAATATTAACCCTGTAATAAGAAGAACAAATAAACTATACCAAACTAAATCCATTATCTATCCATCATTAGAGCAATCGAAATCAACAATAACATATCTAATTGAAAAACATACCTATTTAAAATAATATTCTTTATCAAGAAGTATGGATAATTAGGAATTATTTAGCTTTCAAAGCACTGCATTATGAATAACCTCCTCTATAACGAAACTGCTAATTAATATATTATACCCACTAACTCCCTAGACCATCCCAATATAGCCATTCGTACAGGCAAAGAACCCTGCAAACTTAGATTAATGAATAACTAAATAACCCGAATCCTGTTT
>NZ_LBMZ01000042.1:0-4465 GCF_001005525.1 Acinetobacter sp. AG1
TCCAATTGCTGAAATTAATGCGGATAGTTTGACTCAGGTTGCAGCGGATCAGCCGATTTATATTTTATGTGGTGGTGGTAGTAAAGCACCACGCGCAGCAGAGCTTTTAGACGGTTTAGATGATTCTCGTGAATATGTTGTATTGATGGGCGGTACACGTGCAGCACGTGATGCTGGCTTAGCTTTAGAACAAGGCGCATAGATCAGTTAAATTTGCCAAAATACTTGGGTATTTTGGCAAATTTAAAGAATGAACAACTAAAATAATAATTTATCCAGAATAATAAGGTTTTTTAGCTTTTAATTTCTTTTGAAATCTTTGAGGATTTAATTTATCCAATAAACTTTGAGGAACTGGGCAAAGTTCACCTAAAATTAGTGCTGCTAAAATTTCACTACATAATGGCGCAAATAAGAAACCTTTCGATCCTAAACCAGCAAAAGTATAGATTTGACCAAGATTTTGTATTTTCCCAACTAAGGGGAAATAATCTAAACTTTGTGCGCGAACTGATGCTCTTCCTTGCCAAGTCTCCAGCTTTGGAAGTTGTTCGGCATATTGAGGGCAGATACTGTGGATAAGTTCGTAGTTATGCACATGATCTTCAGTTAGCACTTCTGCATCATCCCGATTGGGATAAAAAGATGCACCAAGAATTAACTGTGAAGCATCCAGTTGCATGCAATAGCCACCATAACTATAAGCTTGATCCAGTGCTAAAGGTCGCTGGCTATTCTCAACCCAGCTGACTTGTCCCCGAATTGGTTTTAAGACAGGATAGTTTTCAAAGAGTTCAGCACTTTGTTTGGCACAACAGACAACCGCATGATCCGTTATGGCAATTTTTTGTTGGTCATGCCAGAGTGTAACTTGGCTATCAGTCGACTCTAATCGAGAAATTTTTGCTTTTTCAATTCGAATATTAGGATGTTGTAAAATCTCATCACGTAATTTATGTGGTGAAACTGCACCTGCTTCATGTAAGGTCAGACTTGAAAGCTCTGTTTCAGGAAGGCATTCAAGCGTTGTATTTGCAGTTAAAACGTTTTCCGGATATTGCTCAACCAGTTCTAACAGTTCATCTGCATTTTTTAATGCAATTTGCTCTACTTGAATCGGTCTAAATGCCTTAAAACGAGGATAAAAATTCAACGCATGCTGCCAACTCAAGGTCATCAAGTGTTCATGCGCCTGTTCAATTGGGCATAGCTTTGGACTGAGCAACGCCAGTGGGTTGCCAGATGCACCTGAAAGCGGCTCATTTTGCTCGTAGATCGTAACTTGATGTCCTCGTTGAGCAAATGCCCATGCTGAGCTTAAACCTGCGATTCCTGCGCCAATAATCGCAATATGTCGCTGTACAGATGCTGAGCTCGCTATTTCAGATTCATTTTGAATCGTTATGTCTTGCTTCGAATCGGCGGTGTCTGTTTCTTCTTGTGAAGCATTTAGCCAAATAGCTTTGAGCATTTCTCGTTTATGACCAAAACCTCGTGGACGGCTGATTTGGATGCCGTGTTGTTTAAGCCCACGTTTTAATATGCCTGCGACACTAAAAGATGCGAAAGTTGTTCCAAAATCAGATAAACGCACTATGTGATCTAAGACATTTGCTTGCCACATATCTGGATTACAAGACGGGGCAAAACCGTCCAAGAACCATGCGTTAACTGCTTGGGTTTTGGGAATAGTTGGAAAAATATCCTGAGCATCACCTAGCCATAAATCAATACTAAAACGTTCTTCAGGAAAACTTAAGCGATGACAACCTGCAATTGGCAGG
Organism: Acinetobacter sp. AG1; assembly: GCF_001005525.1. NCBI lineage: Bacteria > Pseudomonadati > Pseudomonadota > Gammaproteobacteria > Moraxellales > Moraxellaceae > Acinetobacter > Acinetobacter sp. AG1. The sequence continues at coordinate 1,785 of NZ_LBMZ01000042.1, forward strand.
GGATATTGCTGAATCAATTTTTCTGCTATAGGTTTGAGTTCTGTCCAAACATTAAGTGCACGGATCAAATCAGCTTTATTTAATGGAAATTTTTCAACGCTGACAACATGTAAATGGCTGTGATTATCTAAGCGAACTTGTTGCCAGAGTTGCCACAGGGTCAAAATATTGAGTCCTGTACCAAAACCAGTTTCACCTACACAGAAATATTGATAATCGTGTAGTTGAGAGAGGCGTTCGGTTAAATCATTGCCATTTAAAAATACATGTCGGGTTTCAAGCAAACCATTGTCTTTAGAAAAGTAAACATCACCGAATTGCTTAGAAATAGGAATTTCGATGTCATCGACTATTTCCCAATCTAATTCAGCAGTTTGTAATTTTGATGAGTGAGACATAAATAAAAATTATATTTTTACCACTGGCGACGACGTTTGGTGTAGACATAGCTCGCAATAAAGAAACCTAGAATGACACCAACTGCAATGGTCATAGCACCATATAAGAACATTTGAGCACTGCGCTCACTTTGTAAAACTTGAATCTGAACAGTAAGATTGTCATTTTTGAGTTGTAATTCCTGATTTTGCGAGAGCGCCTCAAGATTGGCATTTTCAAGTTGTTTTAAGCGATTGGCTTGATCTTGAACCAATGCTTTGACTTTTGCTTCTTGTTGCTGTTTAGCCTTTGCAATTTGTTCAGCAGTTAAGGGCTTAGCAGTTGCCGTAGCAACAGGGGTGGAAGCTGTTGTTGCGTTTGGTTTAGCTTGAACAGGTGTTGTCGGTGCGACAGCTGGTGTTGGTTCAACAGCCCAGACTGATGAACTCATTAAGCATAAGGCGAAAAAGCTTTTGGCTGCAAAGTGCATGATTTACCCTTTTGGAAAAGCTTTGTTGAAAGGCTTTACGTCAATATTTGAGTAAATTCCTTCTTTTAAAAAAGGTTCTTCCTGAATCCAGCTATCTAGTGCTTCACGCGTGTCAAATTCAACAATAATCGTACTGCCTAGAAAACCTGCTTGTGGATTATTTGGATCTTTAGGATGAGCGCCAGCAGCAATTAAACGTCCTTCATCATCTAGCTTTTGCAATCGTTCAATATGTTGTGGACGAGTTGCTAAACGTTTTTCTAAGGTACCTTCATGATCAGTGCAGGTTAGGACAAAATAAGGCATGGCAGTCGCTCAAGGATTCAAAATTCAGTCGGTGGTTTTAAAATGCTTTCTTAAGAAAAATAGTATAGCAGCAAGGTAACTGATAGAAACGATAATATCGCCGAAAGCCGTGAATTCGCCCCAATATTTGCCTTGCATATAGACGAATCCAAAGAAAAAATGTAAAGCGGCAAGCAAAAAGAATTGTCCACACCACGCTAAGTTCAATCTCATCCAGCCTTGATGACTTAATTCGAGTAATGAACCAAGAAGCTTTTTAATAATCGGGGTACGTTCTTTATTGAATAATGGGGTAACTAAAAAACCTATTCCAATACCGATATTGATGATGATTGCTTTCATTTTAATGTAGGTCACATCACTGAATACGAGTGTGATTCCACCAAAAATCACCGACATTACTACAATAAACCATTGCATTTTTTCCAGTTTAAATTTCTGGAAAAAGAACAAACAACCGTAAACAACAAGCGTTGAAATTAAAAGTGCACAGGTTGCAACAAGAATATGATTTTGATCGGTATTTCCTGCGCTACCAACCAACTGTAATAAAGGGTGATGACTATCTTTGGGATCAGTGGTTTTATAAAAATAAAAGAAGATAATAATCGGCAGATAGTCGAGCAACGCTTTCATGTTACAGTACGATGATGAAATAGGTCAGATAGCATAATACAAACCATGTTCGGTGTCGATTTACATACACATACCCACATTTCAGATGGTACGTACTCTCCAGAACAACTGGTAGAGGCGGCTGTTGACTTAAAAATAAAGATGCTTGCCGTGACAGATCATGACACGATGGATGCTTTAAGCCGTGCCAAGAAACATGCTCAAGACTATGATATTAAAATCATTTCTGGCGTGGAGATATCCAGTCAATGGTCAAGGCCAAATATTAAAAAGAGTTATGGTGTTCATATTGTTGCTTTGAATATGCAAGATGAGATGCCTATAAAAGCAATGCTTGAAAATCAGAAAAAAGTCCGTGCTGAACGTGCGAAAGTGATTTGTAGCTTATTAGAGAAATGTATTGATTTTGATATTTACCCAGATGTGATTGCCAAGGTTGATGGACATCCAGATCGAGTGACCCGTACTCATATTGCCAAAACATTGGTAGAGAAAAATATTGTCAGTCGCCCACAACAAGCATTTGACCGTTTTCTAAAAGAAGGGAAAAAGGCATTTGTGAAATTTGAAGGTTTAGGGTTGAAAGAAACGATTGACGTGATCCATGCCAGCCAAGGCTTCGCAGTTTTAGCGCATCCAACCAGATATGATTTATCAGCGACCAATATTCGTTATTTAATTGAATTATTTGCTGAATCGGGTGGAGATGCTGTTGAACTTCCTCCGAGTGTAGAACCATCATCAACACGTCAAATGGTGGATCGAATGATTCAGCAGTTTGATTTGGATGTTTCGATTGGTAGTGATTTTCATGGTGAAAATATGCCGTGGATTAAACTGGGTAATACACCTAAAGTGAAAGAAGGGCAGA
>NZ_LBMZ01000010.1:0-1385 GCF_001005525.1 Acinetobacter sp. AG1
AGGGTGTGATTAATACGGCTGTAAATAAAGCCAGTATTAATCAGAAGGAATTATCTGTAGGAGATATGCCTAGTGTTTATATAGATAAAAATGAGGTTGTTAATAATAGGAATACCACACCTTTAGATTTGAGATGGTATTGGGATTTTGGTTTTATTTCTGATTTAAGTGCTTTATATAATACATTTTATATAAATTCATCGTCATTTTCTTATAATTTAGATAGTGGTCTTGTTGTTAAAAAATATAAATTTGGATTTAATATTACAAAAGATTTATATAGCTACTTGGCTGATGGTCAAAAAAAACATTATTTAAAATTTTATAATTTATCGTCTGGAATTTCAAAGCAGATAGAAGCAAAAATAGGTCTTGATAATAATAATTATAATTTAATGGTAGAGCTTGATGAAGTGGAGTTTACAAGTATTTTTAATATTGAGACATCTGCTGATGAGCAAGGTTTCTTTAAATATGTGGTGGAAAAAGGATATATTAAGTTTGATGTTAAAACTATAGAGTCTGGATTTGATTTTAATTTAGCTTCGCTCATACAGCCTATCGTTCGAACAAAAGAAGAACCATTTAGTTTTAATGGATATAATGAACAGAGTTCATATATTGATACTAGTAATGGTGAGATTAGCAAGTTTAGTGAGTATGGCTCATCTATCGGGGGTGTTTTATCTAGATTAAAAATTAATGATATTCCTCAGGGTACTACTGAGCTGAAATTTTTTTATAAGAAACAGGGTGATTTAGGAAGTTATAATGAGGCGGTTATTTATCCCTCAAAAGACAGTTTGGGGAAAACTATATTTCCAAATGTCTTTGAAAAGGTTTTTATAGATTTATTTAATGGTCCAACTTATGAGTTTCAATTATTTTCATTAAGCGGAAGTAAGATATTAGATCGTCAAGCTGGTATCTTGTATTTTAAAAAATCAAATGGGGATTTTAATGGGGATTTTTCAGAATATTTTAAATATAATGAAGCTACAGGGGAGTATGATGTTCAAGGTTATAAAGCAGATGTTAAAATAGCACCACTTAATTATGGAGGAGATGGTTTTATTTTGTTTAGTAGAGATAATGTATCTTTTATTGATCAATTTAAACCAGTGACGAGCACATCTACATTAGCAAAACTAAAAATTAGAAAAGTCGGTACAACGGTTTGGGAAAACTTTACTTTATCAAGCACTTCGGATTGGTTTATCTGGAGTGGAGGAAATAGTGGTCGAGATGGGGACTATGAATTCCAATTGGACTCTTATAATGGTACAGGACTGACGACACCATCAGGCAGTATTATGGGCAAACTACGTCTAGGTGCCCAACCGCAAGTACTCAGTTACATCCCCAAATCCTTTGTCCAAAATCAA
>NZ_LBMZ01000046.1:0-5308 GCF_001005525.1 Acinetobacter sp. AG1
AGACCGTGCTAATAAGCCTGAAAATGTAGATTCCGATTTAGAACATCAAACCCTACAACGTACCCCACAAAAGAAAACCTCCGCTTGGCGGTCTTTTTTCGATCGTCTCGGTGAAGCATTCCGCATGGCACTGCTTGCCATGAATGCCCACCGTATGCGGACTTTCTTGACCATGCTTGGGATTATTATCGGGATCGCATCCGTGGTCTCGGTGGTTGCGCTTGGGAATGGCTCACAGAAGCAAATTCTAGAAAATATCAGTAGCCTCGGCACCAATACCATTACCGTGTATCAGGGTCGTGGCTTTGGTGATAACTCACGTGCTTCACAAGTCAAAACACTGGTGCCTGCTGACGCAGAAGCATTGGCAGAACAGCCTTACGTCGATGGAGTGAGTCCATCTGCCAATACCAGTGTGACATTACGTTACAAAGATACAGAAGCATCGGCAACAGTAAATGGTGTCAGTGCTGATTTCTTCTATGTCCGTGGCATGACCTTTAAATCAGGACAGCCTTTTGACAAAAATAGTGTTACTCAGCGTGCCCAAGATGTAGTAATTGATACCAATACGGAAAAAACCTTCTTTGCAGATGGGACCAATCCTGTTGGTCAAGTGTTGTTATTGGGCAGTGTACCTAGCCGTATTATTGGTGTGATTGATGCTCAACAAGGCTTTATGGGCAACTCTGACAGCTTGAATGTTTACTTACCTTATTCGACAGTCATGAGCCGTATGTTAGGTCAGTCTAATGTACGCAGCATTATTGTTCGTATTAAAGACGAATATCCAAGTAGTGCCGCTGAAAATGCCATTTTGACTCTACTTGAACAACGTCACGGCGCACAGGACGTATTTACCCAAAACTCCGACAGTATTCGTGAAACCATCCAACAGACGACGGCAACAATGACCCTGTTAATTTCTGCAATCGCGGTGATTTCTTTGGTCGTTGGTGGTATTGGGGTCATGAACATTATGCTGGTTTCTGTGACCGAACGAACTCAAGAGATTGGCGTACGTATGGCCGTTGGCGCTCGACAAAGTGACATTTTGCAGCAATTCCTGATTGAAGCAATTTTAGTCTGCTTATTGGGCGGTGTACTTGGTGTTCTGCTTTCTTTAGGGATTGGGCAAATTATTGGGCACTTTGCCAAAGGCATCATTGAAATGAGTTATTCGACCACGTCAATCGTAGCGGCCTTTGTCTGCTCAAGCATGATTGGTATTGTATTTGGCTTCTTGCCAGCACGAAATGCGGCACAACTCGATCCAGTTGCTGCTTTAGCGAGAGAATAAGGAATTTGAGTATGTCTTTTCAATTCACAAAATTAGGACTCGCACTGGTACTCACTGGCTCCTTGGCTGGCTGTTCTGCCGTGGTGAAAACCCCCTATAACGCCCCAACAGTCCAAGTACCTCAACAGTTTCAGTATGATGTGCAAAAAAATAAGAATGTGAATCTAACCGATCAGTGGTGGACACTATTTAATGATACCCAACTGAATCAATTGGTCGATCAGGTTCTCGCTAAAAATAGTGATTTAACTGTTGCAGGAATCACCCTTAAACAAGCTCGTTTACAGGCAGGTTTGGCTGAAAATAAACAAGGTATTCGAACCAGTTCAAGTATTTCAGCAGGTCATAACTATGACCTCCGTTCAGGCGATGGCTCTGATCGTGGTTTATCCACCAGCGTCGGTGTCAGTTATGAACTGGACTTATTTGGCAAACTCGCTAGCCAAACTGAAGCAAGTCGATGGGAGGCATTAGCCACTGAACAAGATTTACAAGCCACAGCACAAAGTCTGGTTGGAACCACAGCAAAATTGTATTGGCAACTTGGCTATCTGAATGAACGCTATCAAACCATTCAGCAGAACTTGGCATCGACCCAAAAAATCTATTCTTTGGTGCAATCACAGTATAAAGCGGGTGCGGTTTCAGGTTTAGATTTAACTCAAGCGGAACAATCGGTGCAAAGCCAAAAAGCCAGCCTTAGTCAGATTGAGCAACAACGTGTCGAAGCGCGTACTGCGATTGCTGTATTGCTACACGAACCTGTACAACAGTTGAATATTCAAGAGCCATCACAATTACCTCGCAATGCCCTACCGAATATCGCGGTTGGACTCCCTGCCGATATTTTATCGCGTCGTCCAGACTTACAAGCTTCTGAATTACGCCTACGCAAAACTTTAGCCAATAAAGATGCAACGAAAGCCAGCTATTATCCTTCGATTAATTTGACGGGAAATCTAGGTTCATCTAGTACCTCTTTAACACAACTATTAAAGAACCCTGCTTTAACTTTAGGCGCAAGCTTAAGCCTACCTTTTCTTCAATATAATGATATGAAGAAAGATATTGAGATCAGTGATCTTGAATATGAAAAAGCCATTACTCAATATCGTCAAACCTTATACCAAGCTTTTGCCGATGTGGAAAATGCATTATCCAATCGCACTCAACTGAAGCAGCAAGTTCAATTACAGCAACGTAATGTCGAGCTGGCAGATAAAACTGAACGTTTAACCGAAGTGCGTTATCGTAATGGCGCAATTGCCTTAAAGAACCTACTGGATGCACAAGAAACCACACGTAATGCACGACTCAACTTAGTTGAAACAAAGCAGAGTCAATACAATGCCTATGTGACTTTAATGCAAGCGCTAGGTGGAAGTCCTGTGAAAGAATTACCTGAGCAATAACACACGAGTTGATATTATTTACTTTCTTAAAGTTCTCCGCTCATTTTGAATGGGCTGAGAACTTTCGATTTTACTCATCAAATTTATACATTGACGCAAATCTTGCTGATTTATATGCTGATTGAAATATAGTTACCAATAGAAATCAAATTGGCTATATAGAATTTTCTCTACCCTTTATAACTGTATTTAAATTTCTCAAGTGTATGAGCATGGAATCAAGTGTGAGTGAATTAAAAAATATTGAAAAACTAGTCTTTTCTTTTTTCTGTGATTCATCGGATTATAATGGAATTCCTTTAAGACAGGTCTCAAAAGATTTGAATTTAGATTATGAGAAGTCAATTGACCTCATAAAAGAGCTTGTGAAATCTAAGATTATTTCAATTCAATCTAGCACAAACCCACACATCATTGGTTTAAAGCACCATCCTGTTAAATCTCAATTAGATATACTCGAACACGCTAAATCAATCAAAGTGGAAAAGCAATCTTTTGGTAACTTCGAACTAACTATAGAGCAAACCGAATACCCTATATGCTTATATCCAACCCCAGAATATGCTAAAAAAAATCGAGATATCAATAAGTATGGCTATGCAAAATATAGCGTTGAATTGGCGTTATCTGAACCTCAAATGACTTTTAGATTTTTTGAAACAGAAATCCTAGAACGCTATTCGAATGAACCTCGATTTGATTTTGAGTTTAATGATTTTAGTAGGCAAATATCATGTATATATGATGATCAAGGTAACCCAATACTTCGAGAAGAAGATCAAATATTTTTAAAATCATTTGGTTTGGGGTTTGATTCATCTGGTGCTCGGGTTGTAGCAGTTATGCTTCGTGATTTAGGCAGGCTTTCTTCTGAACATCAGGTTACATGGAGCGCTAAAGAAATCAAATGTACCGAATGTAAGGTACTAGAGGATTATTTTAATAACCTAATTTTAGGGCATTGGATAACATCAAAATCTGTTTTCACTGCATTGATAGATGAAATAAATGCTATCTATAAACTGACTGAGTCAATCTTTGGGGTACCACTTTTTCGAAAAGAGCTCGATGGTAAATATCGCCCTAAAAACTTCACTTTCTTCTTTTCACCTACATCCAAAAATTACTATGACTTCATTAATCTTCTTGACAAATATCTATCAGAAAATATTAACAAGTCATTTTTTGAGGGTACGCTAGAGTTAGAGGAGTTAAAGCCTATTGGCAATAACATTGTTGAACGAATCCCAAAGGGAACTTTAAGACTTTTAGAGGAATGGGTGGCTCGCTCTTTTCGGTTTCCAGATGAATCTTTCCCAAAAAAAATGTTAAAGCCATTAAAAGATGTAAGAAGTGAGCGGCAAAAACCTGCTCATACGGTAATTGAAAACAAATATGATTCTAAGTTTATTGATAAACAAAAGGAAATTATTGAAGCATGTTACATTTCAGTAGCGAGTTTAAGAAGAAATCTTCAAACTCACCCTAAAGCAAAAAGCGTAGAATTAAATGCTCACTTAGATTTTGAAATAGTTAAGTATTTTTAGTAAACAGTAATAGAAATTTAATAAGTTGCTTAAATAGACAAAAAAATAGCTGGCTTTTGCTCGTTCCTTTCTAATATTAGCTAGTAATTTAATTGCCTCTTAGCAAAGCTGTATAATTTTGGAATCATTTTATCTCTTAAAAACAAAGCCGCTATCAAAGCGGCTTTATCATATGATTTAGATAAATCTATTATTCATCATCCATCATTGACTGGCTCATACCTACAGTATTGAAACCACCATCAACATAAAGGATTTCACCCGTAATACCTGAAGCCCACGGCGAGCAAAGGAATAATGCTGCATTCCCCACTTCTTCAATCGTCACATTACGTTGTAATGGAGCGATTTTTTCATTGGCATCCAACATTTTACGGAATGATTTAATTCCTGAAGCAGCCAAAGTACGGATTGGACCAGCAGAGATTGCATTCACACGAATCCCCTCTTTGCCCAAGCTTAGTGCTAAATAACGCACACCCGCTTCTAACGATGCTTTCGCCATACCCATCACGTTATAGTTTGGCATCACACGCTCTGAACCTTGATAAGTCAAGGTCAGTAAACAACCTTTACGTGCTTGTAATAAAGGCTTTGCTGCACGCGCCATCGCAACAAAGCTATACGCGCTAATGTCATGTGCGATTTTGAAACCATCACGGTCAGTCACGTCTGTAAAGTCACCATCCAGCGTATGTGCAGGTGCAAAACCAATCGAATGCACAACACCGTCTAAACCATCCCAATGTTTTGCCAACTCAACAAAAGTATTGTCAATTTCCGCATCAATCGCTACATCACAAGGGAAAACCAGTGTTGAACCAAACTGTGCTGCAAAGTCATCAACACGCTTTTTTAGCTTTTCATTTGGATAAGTAAATGCTAACTCTGCGCCTTCACGGTGTAATGCTGCCGCAATACCGAAAGCAATTGATAATTTACTTGCAATACCAGCAATTAAAAAACGCTTACCAGCTAAAAGTCCTTGTGACATCTTATTCTCACTCGAAAAATTTTCACCACATCATGCCAACATTCCTGATTTTTCG
>NZ_LBMZ01000007.1:0-1141 GCF_001005525.1 Acinetobacter sp. AG1
TTTGCTTGTATTTTCTTTTAAACCTATGTGTTTTCTTGCCTCAGCTATCCAAGGCAGTTCTGGATAATTACTCATTTCACTTTCCTCTAAACGAAAAAAAACCGACCTTATGGTCGGTTTGTGTTTGTTAATTTTGAGATATAAAAAACCCGCACAGGGCGAGTTTCATCAAACATTAAATACTATCAATCACAAATAATACCTAATTTCTCGCTGTAGTAATTAGTTGTCATTTTAAGGTCTTTCATTAACTGATCTTTAGACTCAGCCTTAGAAAGCTTCAACAATGCTGGTATGTACTGATACTCGTATACTTTCGGATAATCATTACAGAGTATTTTCTTTTGTTCACCTTTACTGGCATGAGGGTTCTCTAAAGTATCTAGAAACTCACCAATCTTTTTGTCCGATTCTTCAAACTGTTTATCTGCTGCCGAATCATCCACTTTCTCTGGCTGTTTTTGACAGCCTACAATCATTGTGACAAGAGAAATTAATAATATTTTTTTCATGTCTTCAGCTTTTTAAGTTATTGAAAATAAAACCTCTCCAAGAGGGAATATTTACAGCATAACACCTCTAACATTTAAAAAACCGTTCTAGCATGGCTTTATTTTTGAACTATTAAAAATTATCTTTGAAATCTTTAACCTCTTTGGCCACATCTAAAATTGTCGAGCCCTCACGGGCATTCACATAATTAAATGTCCATCGAATGATGGCCCAAAACGGCAACCCAGTCGCAAAGAAAATCCCACCGATTGCACACATCCCTGCCCATGTTGTTGCGTAATCATGCATAGAGAAATGCTGGATAATAAATCCACCAGCTCCAATACTACCAATCACCGTAGAAACTAAACTCACTACCCACTCACTACGAGAACGCGGCATTCTCGTCATGATTACGACCAAGTACCCCAACGCAATCACAACTGTAATGATTGCCCCAATACCATACATTTTGATAGCTACCGCACCCGCACCGCTACTTACTGGCTCTGCCATTTTTACTTTCTCCAGATAATAAAAAAGTCGCTAAAAAGCGACAGTCTTTTGTTGTCCAATCCATCATTGGACTAATAGTTAAACTTCGATTTGATATACAACACCTGTGGGTGCACTTCGTTTTATTTCATTT
>NZ_LBMZ01000025.1:0-2372 GCF_001005525.1 Acinetobacter sp. AG1
TAATTAGTTCGGTTTATTTTACACAATAAATCGACTACGTTATGCTTATTTGTACATTAGACAATTGGTAATATCAGTGCCAAATGGGCTTGTTTTATCTGGTCTAAATTTTCCTTCTGCATCATCAACATCAGTTACGGCAACAGGAGGTACAAAAGATAAAGCCATTGTATTATCTTTTGTTGAAACTGTAGTTGCTGCAACTATATTAGCACGTAGCCAATTAGAATAATTTTTACCATATCTAACTTTAAAGTCAAATTTACCTTGCGAATCAGTAGTAAATGTTGTTTTTGTTCCAAGTGGTGTATTGTTCATACTCAAAATAGCAATATTACTTGCATATTCATTCGATGGACATTCTACAAAGGTTGTAATTCTCTTTGGAATATTATTCTCAACAGTAATGTAATCACGAGACCAACGCCAGAAATTTACCCATGAGAAGGTACCATCACTAAGTTGAGTATAAGAAGCCTCGCGCACCCAATTAAATTCCCCTTTCATAAAACTTACCAGTTCTAATGAAATACTAATTTTTTGGTTTGCAATTGGATTTCCAGCAGTATCAACAACAGATGCTGAAAAATCCTTATTATAAAAAGTACTAGCGTTTGGATCTGTAGTAACTAAATGATTTTGTGAAATAGTAATATAAGCAGATTGGGTTGCAACTGTTAATTTCAACCTTTCAGAATAAACAGGCGCTTGAACCTTAGCATCACCAGCAGCTGCATCAATTTCTACACCACCACCTAATGTTTGAGCTGCACCAGCAGTGTAAACTACAGTTGCACGACCAGCACTATCAGTCATAGCTTTTGGTTGAGAAATCTGTCCTGTTGAAGATGTATCTTTTACAACAAAAAATGATACTTCTGTATTTGGTATTGGAGAGCCATTTTTATCTTTAACCAAAGCACTTATTTTTGTATTCGCTCCTGGTGCTAATACACTAGCCTCAGATTGGATCGAAATCATAGCCGGTAAGCCTGGACTTACCCTTTGAGCAGCATAATATGTATTAACACCAAATTGTGCAGACACAGTTGCTATTGCCGCCACTGCACCTACAAGAGTTGTAGTAACCTCGCCAACCCACTTACCATTCTCTTGTCTAATATTGTTAATTAAAGCTTCAGGAGTAACTGTACCATTGGTTGTTGCAAATTTAACCACTTTACCCTTTAATTCAGCTTCGGTATTAGCTGTTACTTTAAACGTAAGGGGTTTTGCAACATCAATACCAACCGGATCAGTATTAGAAATCAGCTGTAAAACATTATCAGCTACGTTTGCAGTTAATGTAATAGGATCTATAGTTAATAAATTAGAAACTGTTTGATTTGCTCCCTCCACTGTTAGTTTACCTAGCAAACTCAATTTACGATCTGAAGAGTTAAGAACTGTAGAATAGGGCACTTTAAAAATTGCTTTCCCGGCTACATCTGTCGTAATTAGATCAGTAATCGTCTTTCCAGTAACATCAACTAAACCTGCTTTAGCACCTTTTAATGGACTTCCAACCGCATCAAGTGCAGTTAGTGTAATAGTAGCAGTATCACCTTCTTCTAATAAATTCATATCTGAAGAAATAGTAATTGCAGTACCATTTACTGGAATAGCTAATTCTTGTTTTGTTTGACCAGATGTTACAACAACTGTAATGGTTCTATTTATGCGTTGATCGAGTGTTGTATTAACTAGGGTTAGCGTAGATTTTGCAAGTCCATTTTCATCGCTCACAATATTACTTTTAGTACTTAGGCTTGCACCAGCATTTAAAGCATCCTTAATCTCAATCTTGAGATTTGCTTTAGGAACTATACCACCTGTTTTATCTAATGTCCGGATCGTCAAATCTAAGCTATCATTGCCACCCGCATTAAGACTACTTTTACTTTGACCTACAGATAAAAGTTCAGCAGATACTTGTGTTGACGTATTTGTATTATCGGTATTGGAAGATCCACTATTTGTGTCAAAATAGCCTCCTCCCCCGCCGCAACTCGCTAACATTACTGACATAGTAATCGCTGACAACTTTAGAGTAAGCTGTTTTTTATTCATCATCATTCCTTTATATCCCCAATCTAACCTAAAACAGGATAAGATTTTTAATTATAAAAATATGCCTAATGAAATCACAATCTAGCTTTTATGTAAATATACTTTATCTTCAAGTAAAAAATATAAAAGAGAACTTATTCAAACTATTTTCTTGAAACGAGATTTTCACTAAATTTTAAGATTTAAATTTTTATAATTCGCTGAATTTTAGGGTCTAATTCAAAAAATGAATTACTTGATATACATCAATTAAAGGTACTACAACTATTTGATATTTCCTCCCCCCGCAAAAAAACACCCCT
>NZ_LBMZ01000021.1:0-2173 GCF_001005525.1 Acinetobacter sp. AG1
GATCAAGTCAAACAAGGTCAACTGATTGCACAAATTGACTCGATTCGTCAAGAAAACGAATTAAAAACAGCCAAAGCGAATATTCAGAATCAACAGGCTCAATTGGCGGTACAACAAGCCAATTTAGCAAAAGTGGAAGCTGAATATAAACGCCAGCAGGCAATGTTTAGCCAAGATGCAACTTCACGCGCAGAACTTGAAACAGCACTAGCGAACTTTAAAACAGCACAAGCTCAAATTGCAGCAATCAATGCGCAAATTGAACAATCTCGTTTAACACTCGCAACTGCACAAGAGAATTTAGGTTATACCAGTATTGTTGCACCAATGGATGGGACAGTGGTTGCCATTGTGACCGAAGAAGGTCAAACGGTGAATGCCAATCAAACCGCGCCAACGATTGTGAAATTGGCGAAATTAGATACGATGACAATTAAGGCTCAAATTTCTGAAGCCGATGTCATGAAAGTTGAAAAAGGTCAAACCGTTTACTTCACTACATTAGGCAATAGTGACAAAAAACATTACGCACAGCTACGTCAAGTTGAGCCAGCACCAAACTCTATCAATACCGAAACAACCAATACCAGTTCATCATCATCAAGTACAGCCGTGTACTACAACGCTTTGTTTGATGTTCCAAATGAAGATGGTAAGTTACGTATTGATATGACTGCACAGGTCTATATTGTTTTAGCTGAAGCAAAAAATGTACTAACAATTCCTGCCGCTGCCATCCAAACTAGACGTTCAAACAAAAAAGAAAATGGCAATAATTCGGTTGCAACAGATAAAGCAAAAAATACAGATACTCAGAAAGCGCAACATCCTAAACGCCTAGATTTGACTGAAGCTGAAAAAGCCTTAGTTGCTCAAGGTAAAGCATCCACAGGTATGGTTCGTGTGTTACAAGCGGATGGGACTGCTCAACCTCAACCTGTGTTAATCGGCCTTAATAATCGTGTCACTGCACAAGTACTTAGAGGTTTAAAACAAGGTGATCAAGTGGTGATTGCAGATGCAACTGATAGCTCAAACGAATCAGCAAAACGTAGCAATCAACGTGCAATGAGAATGTAATATGACTCAAGATCAAACGCATTCTTCACAGCCATTACTTGAGGTCAGTGACCTCACCCGTGAGTTCCCTGCGGGTGAAGGTACAGTACAAATTCTCAAAGGCATTGATTTAAAAATTTATGCAGGTGAGTTGGTTGCAATTGTCGGACAATCAGGCTCAGGTAAATCGACCCTGATGAACATCTTGGGTTGTCTGGATAAGCCCAGCGCAGGGAGTTACAAGGTCAATGGTCGAGAAACACGCCAACTAGAACCAGATGAGCTTGCACAACTACGCCGTGAATATTTTGGTTTTATTTTCCAGCGTTATCATTTACTCGGTGATTTGAGTGCTTCTGGTAATGTTGAAGTTCCAGCCATTTACGCAGGCGTAGACAGCCAACTTCGCCAACAACGTTCGGCTGAGCTACTCTCAGAACTAGGCTTAGAAGAACGGTTGCATCATAGACCAAGCCAACTCTCTGGTGGTCAGCAACAACGTGTTTCGATTGCCCGCGCCTTGATGAATGGCGGTGATGTGATTCTTGCCGATGAGCCAACAGGTGCATTGGATAAGAATAGTGGTATTGAAGTCATGCGTATTTTGCGTGAGCTGAATGCCAAAGGTCATACCATTATTCTGGTCACACATGATCTTAATGTTGCAAAAAATGCGACGCGTATTATTGAGATCAGCGACGGTAATATTATTTCAGACCGTGCTAATAAGCCTGAAAATGTAGATTCCGATTTAGAACATCAAACCCTACAACGTACCCCACAAAAGAAAACCTCCGCTTGGCGGTCTTTTTTCGATCGTCTCGGTGAAGCATTCCGCATGGCACTGCTTGCCATGAATGCCCACCGTATGCGGACTTTCTTGACCATGCTTGGGATTATTATCGGGATCGCATCCGTGGTCTCGGTGGTCGCGCTTGGGAATGGATCACAGAAGCAAATTCTAGAAAATATCAGTAGCCTCGGCACCAATACCATTAACGTGTATCAGGGTCGTGGCTTTGGTGATAACTCACGTGCTTCACAAGTCAAAACACTGGTGCCTGCTGACGCATAATCATTGGCAGAACAGACTTACGTCGATGGAGTGAGTCCA
>NZ_LBMZ01000029.1:0-2769 GCF_001005525.1 Acinetobacter sp. AG1
TAGGGCTTCTTTATTAATATCTTGGTAGGTATATCCAATACCAAACAAAAATACAAACAATTGATTTAAAATAATTTATTAACAAGTTAACTTCTTATGATACACACTATGATACAAAACAACCCCTACTAACCGATTTATTACTCACATTTTAATAGGCTCATTCTTATCTAAATTTAGTCACCGACAACAATCAAACCATCTTGATCATCCAAAAAGTTAAGCTCAACCAATCTAGCAATATCACGGTAAAAAGTACGTTCCGTTTTACCCGTATACAAAACTTGGATTTGTGGTACTCGATACAATTCAGCTTGGGTTAAAAACTTTTTAGTCTGTCCTGTTACAAACATAATTGTTTGGATTAAATTAAACTGCCTATCGGATATACGCTTACTAAATTTAGCATCATTCAAAGCTGTTTGATACAGCAAAAAGCTGATCAAACTATTACTTTGATCATGCAAGTTATTGATGGTCTCAAACATCCCTTTTAATACAAACTCAATAAAAGCTTGGTTTGGTAAAGGTTCTTTTTTATCAGCAGCCTTACGACATGCATTAAACAATGCAAAATACTCATGGATGTTGATTTGGTAGTATGCCCATATCGCTGACGATGTAAATCTATAGCCCGACTGTTCAAGCAATAGCATCTCAATCAAACGTCCTGTTCGCCCATTGCCATCCCAAAATGGATGGATCAACTCAAAGTAATAATGTGCTAAACATGCACGGACAATAGCAGGTTGGTTGATCACATGTGGACTATTTAACCATTCCACCCATGCTTGTATAAGATACTCAATATCCTCAATACATTTAGGTGGACGATATGTCCCTCCATGTGCATTATTACCCACCACTGTTTTTTGGCTAGGTTGATTATTCCTAAACTGCCCTGCTGGATTATGTTGTTCTTCTAAGTTTTGCGATACTAAGCTATGCAACTTAATTACTGATGTTAAAGATATGCTTTGCCCATCTACAGGTTGTAATCTTTTTTGGCTAAACTGCTTAATCCAATCAATTGCCTCTTTAAGATTGGTTAAACGACGTTCCTCCGTCTTTTGTATGGTCTTAGGGTCTAGCCTTAAAATTTCCTCAGTCTCTTGCTCAGTAAATTGACCACCCTCAATGGTATTTGTACTATAAATACTGCTTGCCAAAACCTTGTCTTGTACTTGGTCTATGATTTGGGGCAAGCTTGGCATCTTATTAAATCTATTTTGTGCATCATTTACACGGTCAAGCATAGGTTTAACCTGTTGTAGGTCAAACCCAAGTTGAAAGGTAAAAGAGCCTGACTTATAGGTCATTACCCTTAAAGTAGTGTCATCTAGCCAAGCTTTACTTTGATCAGGCATTTTGTCAAAAATTTTGTCAATAAAAATGTCAAAACATTATTATTTTAAATCATTATGTTAGTCAATTTTTTATTGTAATTATGTCAAAACAAATGTCATTGATTTTGTCCAATTTTACTTAGGCTAAATATGTAATATATAAATTTAACCAATCTATTAAGCACTTAACACGGCGTTAGGATCATTAGATGCTTTTTTATTACTCCACCAATTCTCTACATCCTGACGATCAAAGTAAACGGCTGCTTGTCTAGTAACACCCTCTTTGATAGGTCGTGGGAAAGATACATCTGTCTGTATCAGCTTAGTCAACTTATCTGCTTTGATTGATAAAATATGGCACACTTCATTTTTTGTTAGTCTTAGTTTTTGCATACATCCCCCTTTAGTTTTTTATTATTAATGTTGTCTATATTGATATTATAATCTTGCATAAATTTTACTCTTTTACGATGGATGGTTGACCGTCCATATAAAAGATTAATATCCCCATGTAACAAGCAATTATAAAATTTTCTATCTGCACTATTTGTTATCTTTGATAATTTAATCACATTGTTAAAATTTGGTAGTTTTAGCTTATTTAAATGTCTTTTAAAAAACATATCTAAATGATCTATATCACGCCATTGCCAAGCAAACATCAAATCCCAATCTTTTAGCTGTTTATAATAAATTTTAATCTCAGCCCTGATTGTAACATCAGCAAGTGCTTTTAATTCAGGACTCACAATGTCTTTTTTAGTCCGTTGCTGATCAATCTCACTACCTTTGTGATAATAACCTAGTACCCATCGTTTAGATGATTGACCAAAATAAACTCCATTTTGGTATATTGTTATAGATTTATATGGATAATAACCACCTGTTTTTAATTGATCCAAGTAATTTAAAGCCAATTGTTTATTGTCAAAAATTAAATCCAGTTTAACATGGGTTTGATAGATACGATATTGACCTTTTTTAATGATATCTAGTTGCTCATCTGTTGGCTCAATTAATCCCATCTCAATAAATTTTTTAACAACATCTAAGACCAAATCGTCAATACTGACACATCCTGTAATGTTTTGACCATTTAACCATTTATAAAAGTTACCACTGATCTTTAACTTATCATCTACAGATTTGACTCTTAAAACATGTTTATTTTTAGACTCTATACACAAGGGACTATAAGATTTTTGTGCTTTGCCAAAATCATGGTTCTCATCCAAATAGATTGTTAACCCTTTAGACAACTTCTTTGGATCATGTGTTACATCAACAACTACATCTAACCAATCTATATTAATTTTATTTTTATACATTTAATTATCTCCTTTACAATATTTTTATTATTTTTAATATGCTTAAAATAAAAGCATCTAAATTAATATCAAAAAAATACATATGACTATTT
>NZ_LBMZ01000006.1:0-1094 GCF_001005525.1 Acinetobacter sp. AG1
ATATTATATTTTTTCTAAAGTTGACAACCAATACTCTAGCAGAGCAATTTTTAACCACCATTATTATCTTACACGATCATTTGTCGGAACATGTCATTTATTACATTGACTTCATATTTTGTTACAATAGAATGAAATCCAACTTTACTCCTTACTGTAAAAGCTGGAAATTATTATGAAAAAACTCGGTTTAGCCACTGCTTTATTATTAGCCATGACCGGTGCTCAAGCTTACCAATTCGAAATCCAAGGTCAGTCTGAAGCTCTAGACTATAATGATGAAAGCAGAGATTTTAATAATTACACTGTTGGTGGACAAGCAACTTACTACTTCAAAAATGTAGATGCATCTAAAGGTCCTTTAGCAGAAGCAGCTTTTGTTAACCAAGCATCAAATGTAGCTCTTGGATATAACTTTGCTAATCTTGATGATACTAAATCTCAAAATGTAGGTGTTAAAGCTGAAGCCTATGTACCAACACCTTACGCTCCTACATATGCAAGCTTAAGCTATAGTGCTACTGATAATGACGGCAAATATGGTAAAAATGATGATCGTGGTCAACGTTGGGCTGTTGAATTTGGTTCTGTAATCGCTCCAAACTTCCTCGTAGCGGTAGGTTATACAAATGTTGTAGAACAAACCTCTTATGATACTTTCAAAATCTTAAACAGCGGTTTTGCTAAAGCAGCTAATGAAACAGCAACTATCGCTGACAAGCAAGATGCAATTACTGCACGTACTAAATACGTTGGTGCAATCGATGGCACGCCTATGTCGATTGGTTTCGAAACAGGTATCGTTTACGGTGAAGACACTGCATATGAGTTAAAAACTGATTTGTACCTAAACTCTAAACTTAGCACAGGTGTTTCATACGCTAAATCAAGTTTTGCAAATACACCTGATTCAGCTTGGGGCGTTAATGTAAACTACTTTATTACCCCAGCTGTTGCTGTAGGTGCAAGCTATTTAAATGCTAATGCTGTAGGTACTGATGCAGATATGCAAACTATTGGCTTAAACGCTAAATTACGCTTCTAATCGTGTAATCGATGTTGTAATAAGACATATAAAAATAAAAAAACCAGTT
>NZ_LBMZ01000009.1:0-1272 GCF_001005525.1 Acinetobacter sp. AG1
CACTTGAGTTCTTAAAGAAATGGGTCAATCCAAAATCTTCACCAATGTGCGGTAATTCGATTTGCCAAGATCGTCGTTTCTTGCATCGCTTGATGCCTGAGTTGGAACAATTTTTCCATTACCGTAATTTAGATGTGTCTTCTGTGAAAGAGTTAGCGAAACGCTGGAGACCTGAAATTATGAGTGGTTTAAAGAAAAATGCTTCACATCTGGCAATGGATGACATTCGTGACTCGATTGCCGAATTAAAATATTACCGTGAATACTTTTTTATTATGAATAAATAACTCATAACTTGCCTTTTCCAAGGATGTTATTGAATTTTAAAAGGAGCTTCGGCTCTTTTTTAATGAATGTAAAAAATATTGGGATTGAATAAAAAATATCATAAACTCAATTTTTATTTGCTTACTATAAAAAGAGAGCTTACATGCAAAGTAATAATCCAATTTTAACTCGGGTGGAAACCTATACTGATATAACTGAGCCAATGACCATTCAAGGTGCTATTCAGAAGTCAGTATTATTGACAGTGATTGCAGCTGTATTGGGAATGGCACTATTTTTCTATTGTGCAATCACTGCTAATCTTTCAATTGCCTATGCTGCAACAATTGTTGGAATTATTGGGAGCTTAATTTTAGCTTTGATTACCACTTTTAAATCAAATACTGCACCAGCTTTAGCAATTCCTTATGCATTATTTGAAGGTGCATTTTTAGGCGGAATTTCTTTTATTTTTCAACTGAAGTTTCCAGGTGTTCCTTTACAAGCTTTACTTGCGACCTTTGTTACAACCTTAGTTTTATTTGCGTTATATAAATTCCAAATTATTCGTGCTACTGAAAAATTTAAGGCAATTGTAATTTCAGCTTCTATTGCGATTGCTTTAGTTTTTGTTGTGCAAATCATTTTACGGTTAATCTTTGGCTCAAGTATTCCTTATATTTTTGAAAGCAATTGGTTAGGTATCGGTTTTGCTGCATTTGTTGCTGTAATTGCTTCACTGAACTTAATTTTAGATTTTGATCTTATTGAAAATGCAGCAGCACAACGCGCTCCTAAAGCATTTGAATGGGTATGTGCGATTGCTTTACTTGCAACTTTAGTGTGGATGTACTATTCATTCATGCGTTTATTAAGTCTAATTCAAGGTGATGATTAAATTTGAATTGATATAAAACATAAATCGTCTTCATATGAAGGCGATTTTTTTATGCAAGATTGTAAAAAAGGTGGATTATGCAATTCCGAAAAATCAGGAATGTTGGC
>NZ_LBMZ01000118.1:0-113467 GCF_001005525.1 Acinetobacter sp. AG1
ATATTAAAATCCAATGATAAATATATAGAACTACTTTGCAGAAATTCAAATTTTATGTGATTATGATTTAAAAAAACCAATCGATCTTTTGGTAAGTGAGTCAATGGTTGTATTTTAATAATAATCTAAATTTTAAATATTTCACTTTTAATAAGAAATCACATTTAATAATTGATATAATTATTCCAGATGAAGATTAGGTTTTTAATTTAGAAAGAATAAAAAATTATTTAAATAAATGTAACAATAAATCAAGAAATTTTAAATATTAGATGAAAAATCATATTTTTTTAAGATGCATGGATGATCTGAAGGTAATAAAAATATTTTTATTATCATTGCTTTAAGTTGAATATTTTTAGTCTGACTTACCAAAGGTTGTTAATTTGATTAAGTTGTAAAATTAAGATGAGTATAATTTCTAAGTGAATTTTAATTTTTAAACTATCAACTTAAATAAAATCCAAGAGATAATATTAGTATCCCTGGTAACATAGATACAAAGCTTATAATTTTACGTTCTTGAGTGTTTTTGATTAAATTGTGAAATATGTGTGGGCTAAATATCATTCCACTCACTGAAAAGAGAAACCCGATAGTGACTAAAAAAGCTGACATAGTTTTTTACTCTTGATGGTGTATTTTTATCAAAATTATGATTCGAATATACAATATTTTTTGATTTAACCAAATAGTTTTTCTCTTTTTTATCTATGACAGCGTATAGCTGAACTGCATCAAATACAGTATTGTTTTAGCCTAATTCATATACTAATATTTTTATTAAAGAACATTTTATCGGATCTAAAGGTGCTCTTTTATCTTTGTTGTTTATTGCACTTTTTCTACCTCTATCAATTTAGATAAAATAGTGTGAATAAACTACAGATTAAGGTTGTTAAAATTCTTAAGAAGACATTTTTTCAATTTCTTTCCTTGCAGAAAACCACTTTTTTAAAAAGTTTTTATATTTTTAGTTTATCTTTTTTGATCTAAAACGATTCATAATTTTTATGAATATACTATTTGATCACAGTTTCTTTTAATTAGTTTAAAACTGACACATATTCTTAATTCCTAAAGAGTAGATCTTGATAAAGAATATTCAATATTGATCGTTACTATTTCCTTTCAAATCAAAGCAATTTTTGACAAAATACCTGATGTCACAATGGTCAATTCACGTATGATCACATTTAAGCAGTTTGCAGGAATTTTGTATGCAATATTTATATTTTGTTAAAAAACAAAATTTTGGAATGTTTTTTTAATGGAAACACCATACAGGGTTCTATGCGTTTGTTTAGGGAATATTTGTCGTTCTCCTACAGCAGAAGCAATTCTCAGACATTATTGTGAGACACATGGTTTAAATGTGGTGGTCGATTCTGCGGGAACCAGTAATTATCATCCAAACAAAGCGCCTGATTTACGTAGTCAAAAACATGCCATACAACGTGGTTATGATTTATCGACATTAAGAGCAAGACAAATTGTTTTAGCGGACTTTGTTGAGTTTGATCTTATTCTTGCGATGGATCATGAAAATTTTGATGATATTCAGGCATTAATATCAAAAGCGGTAAATCAATTCGGTGCTGATCGAATTCGAGCCAAGATCGCATTGATGAGTGAGCATGACCCTCATTTTATGCAACAAGCTGTTCCTGACCCTTACTACGGTGGATCGGATGGATTTGATCGAGTACTTGATCAATGTGAATCTAGTAGCCAAGCATGGGTTAACGTTTTTAAAAAGCAAATGAAAGTAGGGTAATAGGATTTAATTTAATATGCAGGTACAAGCACAAGTTCAGCTTAAAAACTTAAATACATTAAATTTGAATGCTATTGCTTCGCATTATGTTCAAATCAATCATCCTGATGATGTGATTGAGGCATTAAAATTTGCTGAGCAACACAATTTGAATGCTTTGATTTTATCTGGTGGAAGTAATGTGTTATTACCCCAACAGATTCAAGCTTTGGTGTTGCATTTAAATATACAAGGGATAAATGTTATCGCTGAAGATGAAAATACTATCACAGTTAAAGTGGGGGCTGGGCAAGTATGGCATGACTTTGTGTTGTACAGCACTCAACAACAGTGGTTTGGTTTGCAAAACCTCGCACTAATTCCCGGTTTAGTGGGGGCATCACCTGTGCAGAATATTGGTGCCTATGGTGTTGAAGTTGGCGAGTTTATCGATTCTGTTCAAGTCTATGATCGTCAACTAAAAGTGTTTGACTCTATTTCAGGTTCAAACTGTCACTTTGCTTATCGCCATAGTATTTTCAAAGACTATCCAAACCGCTATATCATCGTGAGTGTTACTTTCAAATTATTAAAAAAAGCTGATTTGAAGTTGAGTTATGGTGATCTTAAACAAGCTGTTGGAGAGGAGTTCACCGCTGAAAATTTACAAAATCAGGTGATTCATATTCGT
This sequence comes from Acinetobacter sp. AG1, assembly GCF_001005525.1. Taxonomy (NCBI): domain Bacteria; kingdom Pseudomonadati; phylum Pseudomonadota; class Gammaproteobacteria; order Moraxellales; family Moraxellaceae; genus Acinetobacter; species Acinetobacter sp. AG1. The sequence goes on from NZ_LBMZ01000118.1 coordinate 2,448, forward strand.
CAAAGTAAATTGCCTGATCCAAAAGAATTTCCAAATGTTGGAAGCTTTTTTAAAAATCCAATTTTGACTGAAGCTGAATTTGGCAAAATTGCTCAACATTTTCCAAATATTCCCCATTATCCTCAAGCACATAGCAATGTTAAAGTTGCAGCTGGTTGGTTGATTGATCAAACAGGTTGGAAAGGTAAACAACTTGGTTCGGTTGGAATGTTTGATAAACAGGCATTGGTGTTAGTGAATTATGCAGACGCGACATTAGCTGATGTTAAAAATACCTATCAAACTGTACAAAGTGATGTAAAACAGAAGTTTAATATTCAATTAGAACCTGAACCAGTGTTGTATAGTGAGCAAGGCTTAATCCAAGCGCATCATGTATAAGGAATTTTATGGATAAAGTACATTGGATGATTGGCTTAGTACGAATCATAACTATATTTTTCGTGCTATTAGGCTGCTTTGTACTTTTTTTATATTCGCCATTTTATTCGCAATTGGTTGTAAAGGGGTTAAACCGATTTGTGCCTGTTGATGTGAATGAAGTTGCTGCACAAAGTCAGAAACCAGCTGCATTAAGCGAGCATGAAACTTTGGAGCCGGGGTCTAACTTGTGGATTGCGCGCCAAGCTTATCTCAAGTTAATGGAAAAAACATTTCAGTCTGAAAAACCTGAAGATTTAAGATTAATTCAAGCACGTTATAAATTATTACAACAACTGATTACCGAAGAGCAAGAACGCGAAAATGTAGAAGAAAATCAGCAGACGAATATTCCATTAATGGCGGAGAAGTCAGAACAGGAACAAGAGAGTTCTGCTGTAGCAGCAAGTACGCCAATGGATTTTTTACAGTGGAATACGCCTGATAATCAGGCATTAATGGGAAAATATATTGCTTTTTTAGAAACCTATCCTGTTGAGTTACCCGTTTATCCAGATGAAAAAGACGAGACAAATAAAGATTTAGTTGATCTGAAGAAGAACAAAGATGGAATGAACGAGTCGCAAGGATTGTCTCAGCCATATGCAATTGTTGTTTTAGGTGGTGGCTTGACACTTGGTGCAAATGGTAAAGATATTGTTGTAAATAACTATACACGTCTTCGGTTGGAAAAAACTTTGCAAGTCGAAAAGCAGTATCCTCTTCCTATTGTTTTAAGTGGTGTTGAAGCACCCTATATGCAAGCTTGGCTGAAAGAACGCGGTATAGAAGCGAAGCTTCTAGAAAATAGAAGTATGAATACCTGTGAAAACTCCCGATTTAGTTCATTATTACTGCAAAAGAAAGGTGGCGCACCGACAGTTATTCTCATCACAGATGAATATCATATGCCACGAACAAGACGTTTATTTGCACTCAATGGAATTGAAACTGTTCCTGTGATCGCACCGATGCCAACAACATTGACAGACTGGCGACCAAGTGAACAAAACTATGATCACAGTCGTCGTGCTAACTATGAATTGCTAGCAACGATTCGTGATACGCTTTTTGGCTCAAGTGATTGTCGAGAGATACCATAATATGTCCAATATTCCATTTTTAAATCCGACAATACTCAAACAATTGGATTTACCTATCCCCAACAGAGAAACAACGCCTCAGCTTTTAGAGCCGCTTGATTTATCAAAAATAATAGAACCTTCAAAAGCACTACAAGCCTATAGAAAGCTTTATGGTTTAGATTTACTTGAATGCGAACACTGGCAAGGCTATGTTGAAATGCCATTATTTCGTTTACATGTACAAGTGTTTCAGCCTCAACGCGAAAAGATTTTAGGTACGGTATGCTTATTACATGGATACTTAGAACATAGTGGTATTTATCAACCCATTATAAAAGAAATTCTTGATCAAGGATTCAGTGTTATTACATACGATTTGCCTGGTCACGGATTAAGTAATGGCTCACCAGCAAGTATTCAGAATTTTGACCATTACCAGCAAGTATTGCATGCAGTTTATGATGTTGTTCGTAGTGCTAAACAACTACCAAAACCATGGTTAGGAATAGGGCAAAGTACCGGTGGTGCAATTTGGATGCATCATTTACTTGAATTTGCTGAGCGTAGAGAAGATCCGATCGTTAATCGAGTGTTGCTCTTATCGCCATTAATTCGACCCGCAAAAACAGCTTGGTGGCATAATTCTGTTGGTTTGGGAATTATTCGTCGTATAAAGAGCCAAGTACCACGACATTTCCGTCGTAATAATCATAATCCTGAATTTTTAAGATTTATTCGCCTAACTGATCCATTACAACCTCGAATGATGGGGATGGATTGGATTTTAGCAATGTCTAAATGGATGTTAGAAATGGAACATCGACCTGCATGTCGTATTCCTGTATGGCTTGCTCAAGGTGCACTCGATCAAACGGTAGATTGGCGTTATAACATTGAATATATTCGCCGTAAATTTAGATTACAGACCTTGTTGATGTTGGAAGAGGGTTCACATCAATTGATTAATGAGCGTGCAGATATTCGAGCTGCTTTGACTGGATTGATTCCTGCATTTTTACATGCAAAACCAAATCACCACTATTACTAGTGGTGATTTTTATAACTTAATCATTATTATAATTAGAATGTATTAGCATCTGCTAATTTCCACATTCTATAGTAGAAATTTTCTTCATCGTTCAGATCATTTTGCAGTAATTCATTTTCTTTAAGAAAAAAATGAATTTGTGCATAATTTTTGATTTCACGATCGTTCATACGCTGGGCAAGATGATGGGCTTTAATATCAGATGGATGCTTTAAGCCTGCAGCTGCAATCATTTCTGATAATGCATGTAATGTATTTTTATGAAAATTAAATACTCGTTCGGCTTTAGTCGGAACATCTATCGCTTTTTGACGATCTTGATCTTGCGTTGCAACTCCAACAGGGCATTGGTTCGTATGACAACTTTGCGCTTGAATACATCCCACAGCAAACATAAAGCCTCGTGCTGAATTAACCCAATCTGCGCCCAAAGCAAAGGTACTCGCAATATCAAAAGCACTAATCATTTTTCCACTGGCACCAATTTTTATTTGTTGTCGTAAGCCTGCACCTATTAAAGTGTTATGTACAAAGCGTAGGCCTTCTCTTAAGGGGGTGCCGATATAATCACTAAATTCAATTGGTGCTGCACCTGTACCCCCTTCAGAGCCATCAACGACGATAAAGTCAGGGATGATTTGGGTTTCAAGCATCGCTTTGACAATACTCATGAATTGCCAAGGTTGACCAATACACAGTTTAAAACCCACGGGCTTTCCACCAGATAGCTCTCTAAGTTTTTGAATAAAGAACATCATTTCGATAGGTGTGTTAAAACTTGGATGTTTCGCAGGAGAAATACAATCTTGGTCTCTAGAAACGCCTCGTATTTCTGCAATTTCCTGCGTAATTTTATGTTTTGGTAATATTCCGCCATGTCCGGGTTTTGCACCTTGAGAGAGTTTTAGCTCAATCATCTTAATTTTTGGATTTTGTGCTTGTTGTCTAAATTTTTCAGGATCAAATAGTCCATCAGCAGTTCGACAACCAAAATAGCCACTTGCAATTTGCCATACGATGTCACCACCATTTTCCAGATGATAAGGGCTCAAGCTACCTTCACCCGTATCATGATAGAAATTTCCTAGATGAGCACCTTTGTTGAGTGCACGAATTGCATTCGCACTTAAACTTCCAAAACTCATGGCAGAAATATTCATTATGGATGCACTGTAGGGTTGACTACATTGGCTATTGCCAATCTGTACGCGAAAAGTGCTTGGGTCAGCAGGCGGGCATGGAGAAATTGAATGAACGATAAAGCGATAGTTTGGTTCATAAACATCGATAATTGAACCAAATGGCTTGTCTGCATTTTCATTTTTTGCACGTTGATAAACAAGACTACGTTGCATTCTTGAAAAGGGTAATGCATCTTGATCAGACTCTATAAAGTATTGTCTGATCTCAGGTCGAACATCTTCAAAGATAAAACGGAAATGCCCTAAAATGGGATAGTTTCTGAGTATTGCATGCTTTTTTTGCAATAAATCATGTAGACCCAAGAGACTCAGTAAGCTGGTGACAAGCCATAGCGTATTTAATAACGTATCTGAAATAAAATAATAAATGGTGTGTGGTGTATAAATCGTTCTAAACCAAGTAATAGTTAAAGCAGTAAAAATACAAAGAAACCAAACCGAGTGTCTTGAAAAGAAAGTATTAAGTAATTTATGTCTTATTGCTTGAGCAGGGCTAGCCATAGGCAACAATTTCCTATAATTCAGCAGTAGTCAAACCATGCCCTGAACCTATGCAATCTACAAGTAACGAATTGTTAGATTTGATAATTATTTTTAATTGCCTTGTAACACATCAGGATTTATTTACTCGATTTTTAAGAATGTCAGATTTTGATATGGCGTGCTTGTTTTTTAAATTTTATTCTAGTGAAAATTCACCTAATTTTGGTGAGATTGAAATTTAATTAAATTATACTATTCGTAATTAAATTATGTATTGCATAAATTTAATCTTTCTTGTAGCATGGTTCTATGGATTAAAATCAATACTGAGAATAGGTTTTCTAAAAGATGTATTGGTTGCGATAAGGACAGGAAAGGTTTCAATCAGGATGTTTTTGAGACACTTATAAAAACACTTGTTACCTTTCTCTAGTAAGTTAAGCAGATGCTATTGATTGTTATACATAAGCATGTGTTTAGTATTCAAACGGATGAATTTATCTAAATAAGGGAAACTAGATGGACATTTTAGATAACCCATTAGAACTATGTGGTTTTGCTTTTATTGAGTTTGTTTCGACGGAAAATGGCTTAGATCAAATTTTTGAAACAATCGGTTTTTCTAAAGTCGCAAAACATAAATCTAAAAAAGTTTATTTATGGCGCCAAGGTAATATCAATATCATTTTGAATTATCAGCCTGAATCTTATGCTTCATTCTTCTTCAAAGAACACGGCCCATCAGCATGTGCAATGGGGTTTAGAACCCGCGATGCAGCTAAAGCGTTTAAAAATGCTGTTGAGCTTGGTGCTGAGCCGATGTACACACAAGCTGGACCGATGGAACTCAATATTCCTGCGATTAAAGGAATTGGTGGAATGCCAATTTTTCTTGTTGACCGTGATATTTATTCTAATGACTTCGTCTTTTTTGATGACGTAGATAAAAATCCAAGAGGCGCAGGTTTAAACGAAATTGACCATTTGACTCACAACGTCTACAAAGGACGTATGGATTATTGGGCAAATTTCTACGAGAAGATTTTTAATTTCCAAGAAATTCGTTATTTTGATATTAAAGGCGAATATACTGGTCTGACTTCAAAAGCTTTGACTGCACCAGATGGCATGATTCGTATTCCATTAAATGAAGATTCAGATAAAGGTAATGGTCAAATTGCCGAATTCTTAGCAGATTTTAATGGTGAAGGCATTCAGCATATTGCTTTTATTACTGATGATTTGCTTTCAACATGGGATAAGTTAAAAGGGTTGGGTTTGGAGTTTATGACACCACCACCAGAGACTTATTACGAAATGTTGAAGGATCGTTTGCCAGCACATGGTGAACCGACTGAAGAATTACAAAAGCGTGGTATTTTGCTGGATGGTAATACCAAAGATGGTCAGAAAAAGTTGCTGTTGCAGATTTTTTCTCAAAATATGCTTGGACCAGTGTTCTTTGAGTTTATTCAACGTAAGGACGATGATGGTTTTGGTGAAGGTAACTTCAAAGCGCTATTTGAATCAATTGAACGTGATCAAATTCGCCGCGGTGTATTAGAAGCAAAATAAAAACTCTAAAAAGAAAAAGCCAAGAAATTTATTACTTGGCTTTTTTTGTTTGCAAATATTTATCGCGTTTGAATAAATTGATTGATTGCAGCGACTTCGCGTTTAAACAATTCGAGTTTTTCACTGTCTTGTTGTACAGGTAAAAACATTTCACTATCTAAAGCAACAATACAAAATTCCACCGAGCGGTGAGCATTGAAGATAGGAATACCGACAGCATTGATTCCAACGAGTAAATCTCCTTGGGCAATCGCCATACCATATTCTAATGTTTTCTCTTTTAAGGCGATGAACTCATTCCAATCGTTCGGCTTGATCGGATAATGATTACGAGTCGCTTTATCCCATTCAGCCTGCATAAGGGGCTTAATAACTGCTTCAGGTAAATATGAGGCAAACACACGACCTGCAGCAGAGTTGACCAAAGGCATAATTGAACCTACTTTGGTCACAATTGAAATCGGGTGGTTTGATTCGATTGATTGAACAACCAAAGGACCTTGAGGTGACCATTTGCTAATCTGGATGCCGCAACCGATCTTATTCTGTAATTCATAAATTAGATGCTGAACCAGTTGCAAAACATCAGTATGTTGAATACAGCTCAGACCTAAACGCCAAGCTTGATCTCCTAAAGTATATTGCCCATCATCTAATTGTTTGGCGTAATTCATACGAATTAGGCTAACCAAATAACGATGTACTTTCGCAGGATGCATATCTAGCTTATGAGACAGATCTTTCAAAATAATTGGTTTATTGTGTTCTAAAAGTGCATTGAGTACGGTTAAACCTACCTCAAGAGATTGAACCCCACCAGATAACTTTTCTTCAATCATTCAATAGCCCTTAATCTAGATTCTCTTTAGTGGTGTTCTATGGATCATTTTTACAATATCAACTCAGCACATAATGCCTGAGTAATGGATAAAATAAAAATCATCTTTTTAAATGACTTAAATAGGTGAATTGTATAAGCATATTTTGATGATTTTTAATGTTACATTCGGTCTTATCATATTCAAAATAAACTTAAAGACGTGATTTCGATGAAATTTAGGCAATAAAAAATCGGTATTAAAGCTATATGTCTTCAATACCGATAGAAACTTATGCTGCAAGTGTATTTCTGATTTCAATACCAGTTGCTGCTTGTATTTCATCAAAGCTCACTTGCTCTGCTAACTCAACAAGTTCCACACCATTTTCTGTGATATCCAGTACACCTAAATCACTGATAATACGATTCACAACCTGACTACCTGTTAGAGGCAAAGTACAGTTCTTTAGGATTTTGGGTTGACCATCTTTGGTGGAGTGCTCCATCAAGACGACAACTTTCTGTACTCCAGCAACTAAATCCATTGCACCACCCATGCCTTTAACTTTCTTTCCTGGAATCATCCAGTTGGCAAGATCACCTTGTTCTGATACTTCCATTGCACCTAAGATGGCCAAGTTAACACGTCCACCACGGATCATCGCAAATGATTCAGAACTTGAAAAGAATGCGCCACCATTTTTTACAGTCACGGTTTGTTTACCAGCATTGATTAGATCTGCATCGACATGTTCTTCAGTCGGAAATTCATCAATACCCAATAATCCATTTTCAGATTGTAACCAAACATCTATACCAGTAGGAATATAGTTTGCTACTAAGGTTGGTAAGCCAATACCCAAATTTACATAAAAGCCATCTTGTAATTCTTGGGCTGCACGTTGTGCCATTTGTTGTTTAGTCCATGCCATGACTCACTCCTTATACAGCAACTTTTAATGTACGTTGTTCAATACGTTTCTCTGGATTAGCATTCAAAATGACTGCATTCACATAGATACCTGCTAAGTGAATATCATCTGGATCGATTTCGCCTAGCTCAACGATTTGCTCGACCTCAACGATGGTATAGCGACCCGCCATTGCACATTCAGGATTAAAATTACGCGCAGTTTTTCTGAAAACTAAATTTCCTGCTTTGTCTGCTTTATAAGCTTTGATTAAAGCAACATCAGCGGTTAATGAGGATTCAAGTAAATAAGACTTACCTTGAAACTCTCGAACCTCTTTGCCTTCAGCGATGCTTGTTCCGACACCTGTCGCAGTATAGAATGCAGGAATACCTGCACCTCCAGCACGAAGTTTTTCGGCGAGTGTCCCTTGAGGAGTCAGTTCAACTTCTAATTCGCCGTTTAAAAATTGACGTTCGAATTCTTTATTTTCACCGACATAAGATGAAATCATTTTTTTAATCTGTTTGGTTTGTAGCAGTAAACCAAGCCCATAGTCATCTACGCCAGCGTTATTACTGATACAGGTCAGTTGTTTAACACCACTTTGTTTTAAAGCTTGAATCAACGCTTCTGGGATACCACATAATCCAAAACCACCAACAGCAATGGTTTGACCATCTTTGACGATACCTTGAAGTGCTGTCTCGGCATTTACAGAGACTTTGTTGACCATGTCTATGCTCCTAATTCTTCTTGATGCAAGAAATGTGTGTGTTGAGGTGCTCGTTTGGTACGGCTCCATTCATCTAACATTTCAAGTTTCATCTCTTCAGTGATACGAGCAATTTTGGCATCAGCATGACTGTCGTTATAAGTGAGTTCTAGGCGATGTCCATTAGGATCAAAGAAATAAATAGAATGGAAAATACCGTGATTAGTTACACCTAACACTTTTACTCCGTGTTGCTCTAAATGTGCTTTTGCATCTAATAGTGCTTCCTGATTCTCAACTTCGAAAGCAATATGTTGTACCCATTGAGGTGTATTTTCATCACGTCCCATTTCAGGCTGTGTTGGAAGTTCAAAAAAAGCCAATACATTTCCTTGCCCTGCATCCAAGAACAAATGCATATAGGGGTCAAAAGCTTTAGTTGAGGGAACATGGTCTTCAGCAAACGCTAGGATAAAATCCATATTCAGCATTTTTTTATACCATTCCACAGTTTCTTTGGCGTCTTTACAGCGATAGGCAACGTGGTGAATTTTTTTAATTGCAAAACTCATATCAAATTCCTTTTCATTATTCCCAATCTGGTTGTTGTTCTGGTGAGGCATGTAGAAATGCTGGGAGAGTTAGACAATGCAGATAAATACTTTCAATTTTTGGGAAAGCACTTAAATCAATTTTGAAACGTTTTGCGTTATAGACTTGGGGGATTAAACAACAGTCTGCAAACGTTGGTTTAGTTCCAAAACAGAATTGTCCATTTGAGTGCTGAAGTTGATGCTCTAGGCTTCTAAAGCCTTCGATTAACCAATGTGTGTACCAATCATTTTTTTGCTGATCAGTGACAGCAAGTTCATTATTGAGATATTTCAATACCCTTAAATTATTTAAAGGATGAATATCACAAGCAATTGCTTGGGAAAAAGCACGAACTTTGGCACGCTCAACCTGATTTTTAGGTAATAGGGCTTTGGTTGGATATTGTTCTTCCAAATACTCTAAAATACTCATCGATTGTAAGAAAACGTTATCTTCATCAATGAGCGTGGGCACCAATTGACTAGGATTTAAAGTTTTATAGCGATCCATTTGTTGTTCATTTTTAACTAAATGAATGCTTTCCGTTTCGTAGCTAAGTTCTTTTAGGTTAAGTGCAATACGGACACGATAGGCAGCAGAGCTACGAAAATAACTATACAGTTTCATACTGTTCAACCTCTTTTTTATCGAAGTTAAATGTATGCGCTGCAAGAATGGTATTTTCGACTTGACCGAATCCGATACGAATACCATCTTTTTCACAATAACCTTTCATGATGACGCGATCTCCATCTTCTAAGAAACCGCGGTTTTCCCCATTAGATAGGGTAATAGGTTTGGTCGTATTCCAAGTTAATTCCAACAAACTTCCATAAGAGTCAATTTTTGACCCAGAGATCGTACCCGAGCCCATGAGATCACCAACTTGGACATTACAGCCCGCAATGGTGTGATGAGTGAGTTGTTGAGCCATCGACCAATACATATATTTAAAGTTCGTTTGGCAAATGACATCCGTTGATTGTGATTGAGGGCTTTGTATCTCAACGCTAAGATGAATGTCATAGCTATTAGCAATATTTTCTTGTAAATAATCTAGTGGTTTTGGATCTTGCTCTGGACCTTTTACTTTAAATGGTTCAAGAGCTTCCATGGTAACAACCCACGGAGAAATGGCGCTTGCAAAGGTTTTCGCATTAAATGGTCCTAAAGGAACATATTCCCATTGTTGAATATCGCGTGCGGACCAATCGTTCAATAGCACCATACCAAAAATATGATCCCATGCATTATCGATAGAAATAGGCTGTCCTAGTTCAGTCGATTTACCAACAACGAACGCAGTTTCTAACTCAAAGTCTAGTTTACGGGTAGCAGAGAAAATAGGGCGGTCAACATTTGGTAGTTTGATCTGACCAGATGGGCGAACGATATTTGTACCACTGACCACGACTGAACTTGCACGACCATTGTAGCCAACTGGAAGTTCACTCCAGTTTGGAAGTAAAGCATTTTTAGGATCTCTAAACATCGTACCAACGTTAGTGGCATGTTCTTTTGATGAGTAGAAATCGGTATAGCCAGGAATATGAATTGGTAAATGTAGAGTAATGCTATCTCTTTTCAATAAAGCTTGAGAAATCAAATCATGATTATCGCGAAGTATTGGATTATCAATTGAAAGTAAACTTTGCAGCATTTTGCGTACGTTTTTCCAATTATGTTTACCTGACTCAATAAATTTATTGAGTGTAGTTTGATTAAAACAATTTATATTTCCATCAATATTTAATAAGCCTTCCGATTCTAATAAGGCTAGGTCAAGTACCCATTCACCAATTGCGACACCAACGCGCTTATGACCATTAGGCACTTCACTGAAAATACCATAAGGTAAATTATGTATTGTGAAATCTGAAAGGGGATCTATTTCAAGAAAAGATGTTAAAAGTTGCGTCATAATTTGCTTTCCTTGTCTCAAATTTTGTCAAGAACTATTTGAACTGTTTATCTTTCTTAACCTAATAACATGAAATTTAATAAAATATTTTTATTTCATATCGCTTATTTACTTCGATTAAGCAAGAAAGGTGGTGTCTTATTTATTCTATAATACGCAAATAAATTAATTACGCAATACATAATTTAATTACATAATTCATAATTATTGTTATTTATTGAAATTTCTGCTTATATGCGCAGTTACGAGAAAAGTAACTTAATTATTTTTCAATCAATACTAGGCATTTCTGATTAATTTATGATATACGTAATTTTGAATAATAAAATTACGTGACAAGGATGAGAATAATCATATGTCAAACCAACAGCAAGGAAACCTGAAACACGGTTTAAGCAATCGGCATATCCAACTTATTGCACTAGGTGGTGCAATTGGTACTGGATTGTTTCTCGGTATTTCTCAATCAATCAAGCTTGCAGGACCATCAGTCATCCTGGGGTATGCAATCGCTGGGTTTATCGCTTTTCTAATGATGCGACAGTTAGGTGAAATGGTTGTACAAGAGCCTGTGAGTGGTTCTTTCAGTCACTTTGCTTATAAGTACTGGGGTCCATTCGCTGGCTTTATGTCAGGTTGGAACTATTGGGTACTAAATATTTTAGTTTGTATGGCGGAGCTGAGTGCAATTGGTCTATATATCCAATATTGGTGGCCTGAAATTCCGACATGGGCTTCAGCATTAGCCTTTTTCCTATTAATCAACGGTATCAATTTATTGCATGTAAAATTGTTTGGTGAAATGGAGTTTTGGTTCTCAATCATCAAAATTTTGGCAATTTTAGCAATGATCGCTTTTGGTTCCTATTTACTTGCTACAGGCACTGCGGGCCCGCAAGCTAGTATTAGTAACCTTTGGGCACTAGGTGGTTTCTTTCCGTATGGCATAAAAGGTTTAGTTATGGCTATGGCTGTAATTATCTTCGCATTCGGTGGAATTGAATTATTTGGTATTACGGCTGCGGAAGCGCGTGATCCAGATAAAACCTTACCTAAAGCGGTAAACCAAATTATTTATCGTATTTTAATTTTCTATATTGCGACACTTTTTATCTTATTTGCTTTGTTTCCTTGGAATCAAATGGCGAATGGTGGTAGTCCATTTGTGATGGTGTTTGCATCACTAGACAGCCAAGGTGTTGCGACTATGTTGAACTTTGTAATTTTAACGGCGGCAGTTTCAGTTTATAATGGAACAAGCTATTGTAGCAGCCGTATGCTATTGGGCTTGGCGCAGCAGGGTAATGCACCTCAGTTCCTGAAGAAAATTAACAAAAATGGTATTCCTACAAATGCTGTACTGATTTCTGCATTTGTAACAGTATTGTGTGTTTTACTAAATTATGCTTTCCCAGAAAAAGCTTTCGGCTTGTTGATGATGCTCGTTGTTGCAGCGATTGTGATTAACTGGGTTGTTATTTCTTGGACACATCTAAAGTTTCGTAAGACTATGCAAGCACAGGGAGTAACAAGTAAGTTCCCTAGTATCGCTTATCCATTCAGCAATTATTTATGTATCATTTTTATGCTTGGCATTTTGGTGGTGATGTCTTTAACGCCAGATATGCGTATTGCCGTCATGATGATTCCAGCATGGATTCTTTGTCTCATGTTTGCGTATTTTCTTAAACAGCGAAAGTTAAGAAATGCTCAACCAAGTGTGGCTCTTCATACAGACATATAACGGCTAAAGTGTATCTAAATTAATAAAGGGGCTGAATATTTCAGCCCCTTTATTATTGTTAAATGAAAAATAAAAGTTACTGAGGTGGATATTCATCATAAATAAAAGGACGAATAAAATATCTAAATCCGCTAAAATTTATGTTTATCGCAAGGCAATACATCTTGTTGTGAATGATAGCTGTTGATCTATGTAAAAGGCGCGTGAATTGTTTCAATCTTTAAGTATCCAAACCCGATTGGGTGGTTTCTACCTATTCTACTATTCCATAGTGGGTACATTCATGCCTTATTGGAACCTGTATCTGCAAGATCAAGGTTTCAATTATCAAGAAATTGGTATTTTGTCTTCAATTGCGATTATTACTCGTTTTTTTGCACCCCTGATTTGGGGCTGGATTGCTGATAAGTCAGGCAAACGAATGTTGCTAGTGCGTATTGCAACATGGATGGAAGCCTGTATCTGGTTTGCGATTTTTGTTATTCCAAATAGCTTTCAATCTGTTGCGCTACTCATGCTGATCTTTAGTTTCTTTCAAAATGCAATTTTGGCGCAATTTGAAGGCGTTACTTTATTCTGGTTGGGGGATAAACGCGCAGAGCTTTATGGAAAAGTTAGAAAATGGGGATCTGTTGGTTTCATATTGGGCGTATTTATTATTGGTGCTTTATTAGAAATTATTCAAATTTCCATGCTACCCATTTTACTTCTAGCGGTTTCTTTTTTAGCTTTTTTGTGGTCATTTACCATTAAAGAGCCTGAACATGCGCCTAGCTCGCAAAAAAAACTAGAATCTATAATACCTATTTTAAAACGACCTACTGTGGCCGCATTTTTTGCAATTGAATTTGTCTTATTATTTTCACAAGCGCCATTTTATAGTTTTTATAGTAATTTTTTAAAAGATATAGGATTTAGCACCACACAAATTGGAACGCTGTGGGCAACAGGCGTAATTGCAGAGATTATGATGTTTGCCATAGCACAAAAAGTTTTCTTTACTCGTTTCTCTTGGCGGACACTAGTTGCAGTATGTTTGATTCTGACAAGTTTACGCTGGTTTTTGGTTAGTATATTAAACACACATTTTTGGGGTCAGTTATTCGCTCAATGTTTACATGCCTTTAGTTTTGGATTATTTCACTTAATTGCAATGAAAGTGATTTTTCAAAATTTTTCAGCTGAGCAACAAGGTCGGGGACAAGCACTTTACAGCACCATGTGGGGGTTAGGGGTCGCATCTGGAAGTCTATTAGCTGGGCATTTTTGGCAAGTATTTTCAGGCGCAACAATTTTCTTATATGCAAGTGGTATCGTACTCATCGGTTTGTTTTTAGTATTTTGGCTGCCGAATCAATTGGAAACGGCAGCTAAAACTTAGATTAGAGTTGAATATTCTGATATTGAGACATCCACGGTTGTGTCTGTTCTAATTGTGCTGCAAGTTGCAATAAACGATCTTCACGTCCAAAAGGTGCAATAAACTGGCTGCCTAAAGGTAAGCCATTTTTGTTCCAATATAATGGGACTGACATGGCAGGTAGACCTGTAACATTTGCTAACTGCGTAAAAGGTACCCAACTTAAATTATCCTGTACCATTTTTTCAACTAATTTACCTTGTGCGAGATAGTGCGCTTTTCCTACTTTTAACAGTCCTTTCAAGATAGGTTTTTGCCAATTAGGTGTAGCAATTTCCCCATTCTTTGGTGCGACTGATGCTGTTGTTGGGGTTAAATAAAGGTCATATTTTTCAAAGAAAATGTTCATTTGAGTGCTATAAAGCCCCCAATTATTAAGTGTATGAATATATTCTGTTGCGGTTGTCTTAGCCCCAAAAGCAGCGAGGGCAATAGAATCTAATTCGAAATCATGATCAGTTGCACCTGCCATTTGTTTAATTTGTGCCAGCATATATGAGAACTGGCTGAACCAAGTCGTTACAAAGTCTTTTCCTAATGCTAAACCATCTATTTTTGGACGATCTTCTACAACAATATGCCCTAAAGACTCCAGTAACTTAGCGGTTTGTTGAACAGCTTGAATCGCGTCTTTAGAAACTTTTGTTCCAATTGGTGATTGAGTATTAAAAGCAATTTTGAGTTTTCTTGGAGCTTGTTGAATGATATCTAAATATTTCTTTTCAGGTGCTTCTATTCTAAAAAGTGAAGTTTGTTCTGGACCTTGAACTGCATCGAGCATGGCAGCACTATCGCGAACTGTTTTGCAGAGAACATGTTGCATGGCAGCACCATGCATTGCTTCACTGTATTGTGGCCCCCAAGGTGTACGACCACGACTCGGCTTTAATCCAAATAAACCACAATAAGAAGCGGGGATACGAATTGATCCGCCACCGTCACCTGCGCCTGCAACTGGGACGATTCCACCTGCAACTGCAGCGCCTGATCCACCAGAAGAACCACCACTATTGTGTTTTAAATTCCACGGATTGTGGCAAGCCCCCCAAGCATCGGGTTCAGTAATTCCTTTGATACCAAACTCAGGCGTGTTTGTACGACCAAAAGTGATAATCCCTGTTTGTTCCCAGCGGTTTACGATTTCAGCATTAAAATCAGGCGTATAATTAATTTTTTTTAGCGCTTGGCTACCATAAGAGGTTGGAATACCTTGATATTCTTGGAATAAGTCTTTGACTAGAAATGGAACGCCTGCAAATAATCCAGAGGATTCTTGCTGTGTGCGCTGCTTCGCTTGCTCATACATTGGAATAATAATGGCATTTAGCTTTGGATTGACTTTATCTGTTCGTTCTAATGCAATTTTTAATAATTCTGAAGGATGAACTTGTTTGCTTTTGACCAGTTCTGCTAATCCTAAACCATCATATTGCACGTATTCAGAAAATTTCATGGCTTTTATCCTTAAAGCTAAATCTTTATAATGTAAATAAAATAACTGTAAATTTAGAACTAGCATACCTGAAAAAATGCCATAACAATCAAATAAAGTTCAAGCTAAAAATATTGTGTTTATATGGTTATGAATGCATGTTTTTCTCAAAAAATATGCTAATTTAAAGCCTTGCACCGTTTAGATTACGACTTAATTAAATCTATGAAAAATATTTATATTATTGGATTATTATGGGCTTGCTCAACATGGACTATGGCAGACACGGTCGTAAATGAAAAAGCAGTAACAGCACAACAATTGGCTAAAGCAAATGCGATTCGGGTAATAACTCGTCCTGAAATCATGGGGCTATGGGGAATGGAAATTCCTAATAATAAGAAGTGTGTCGAATACTATAATTTTCGTGGAATGAATGAAGTTGTAATTAAGAGTAACCAAGAGTGGTCTTATGGTTTATATGATTATCAACCTTCAGAAGATCACAAAGAGCGTTTACCAGCATTAGTTCTACAGATTAAGTATGACAATAATCAGATGGACTGCTCAGGTCAAACACTAGACCAAACTGGTGAAGTTTCGCAATATTTTGTGAAATGGGAAAATGATCACACCATTAATTTTTGCGCCAATGAAAAAGGCGAAAAATGTTTTGCGACATTACGCCGTGTCCTACCTTAGAAAGATTGAATAATAAAAAAGCCTCTTAACTTAGAGGCTTTTTTATTTATGCTTTTTCAGCTTTCGGTTCAAGCTGTTTTAGTAGATGCTTCTCTAGATAATGAATATCCATAGCTTGTTCACAGAAGTTTTTGTCCTGCAAAATAAGATCTTTGTGCAATGGAATATTGGTTTTGATTCCAGTCAAAATCATTTCATCTAAAGCTTGACGCATGCGAGCTAAAGATGTTTTGCGATCTTTACCATGAGCGATGAGCTTTGCAATCATCGAATCATAATACGGCGGAATACTATAGCCTTGATAAATATGAGAATCTAAGCGAATACCTGCGCCACCTGGTGCATAGAAATTTTCTATTTTACCAGGAGAAGGTAAGAAGGTCGTCGGATCTTCAGCATTGATACGGCATTCAATCGCATGACCTTTTACTTCTACCTCATGCTGTTCAATATTTAAACCTAAACCAGCCGCAATCCGCAGTTGTTGTTCAATAATATCAATGCCAGTAACCATTTCAGTTACAGGATGCTCAACTTGAACACGAGTATTCATTTCGATAAAGAAGAATTCTCCTTCTTCAAATAAAAACTCAAAAGTTCCAGCACCACGGTATTGCATTAACTTACAAGCATTGACACATGCTTCTAAAATATCAGCACGTGCTTGTTCTGGTAGATTTGGAGCAGGTGCTTCTTCTAAAACCTTTTGATGGCGACGTTGTAAAGAACAGTCTCGGTCATATAAATGGATTGCATGTCCGTTACCATCACCTAGCACTTGAACTTCTACATGGCGAGGTTTCTGTAAGAAGCGCTCCATGTATACAGTATCATCACCAAACCACATTTCAGCATCACGTTGTGCAGCTTGAACCGATTCAAGCAATGTATCGACACGTTCAACGATACGCATACCACGACCACCGCCGCCTGATGCAGCTTTGACGATCAACGGGAAGCCAATTTCTTTTGCTTCAGCAAGTGCATTGTTAATCGTTACTGCATGGTCACATCCAGGCACGGTAGGTACGCCAGCCTTTTTCATGGCAATAATCGCGGATACCTTGTTACCCATAAGACGAATGTGTTCAGGGCGAGGACCAATAAAAATAAAACCTGAGCTTTCTACAATTTCAGCAAATTCAGCATTTTCAGACAAAAAGCCATATCCAGGATGGATTGCATCCGCACCTGTAATTTCTGCAGCAGTAATAATTGCAGGAATATTTAAATAACTTTCACTTGTGGTACCCGGCCCAATACAGACAGCTTCATCAACGAAGCGTAAATGCATTAAGTCTTTGTCAGCATCAGAATAAATACCAACTGTTTTAATGCCAAGCGTTTTACAAGCTCGCGTAATTCGTAAAGCGATTTCACCGCGATTTGCAATTAATACTTTTTGCAACATTAGAATCCCCAAATTAATTAGGCGCGGTAGCGGAAAAGTGGTTGACCAAATTGGATCACTTCACCATTTTTTACCAAAATTTCTTCAATCACGCCGCTTTTAGTCGCTTCAATTGGGTTCATGATTTTCATCGCTTCGATGATACCAAGTGTTTCACCTGCAGAAACTGTTTGACCTACATTTACGAATGGGCCTTCGCCTGGGCTTGGTGCAGAATAGAACACACCAACCATCGGTGACGTTTCTACAGCGCCACGAGGTGTTTTTGCTGCTGGAGCCACAGGAGCAGAAGCACTAGGTGCTGCTGCCATAGGTGCCGCTGCGTAAACTGGAGTAGGGCGAGTTAATGAGATGGATTGATCACCTTCCTTAACTTCAATCGCTTGTAAGTCAGATTCAATCATCAAATCGATGAGTTTCTTGATTTTACGGATATCCATGAGTGAGCATTCCTGAAATGTATAAATTAGTTAGAAGATTGAATTTTTTCGATTGCAAAATCGAGAGCAAAGGAGTAACCCTTCGCACCTAAGCCACAAATAACACCAATGGCTTTGTCTGATAAATATGAGTGATGACGGAATGATTCACGGGCGTGAACATTTGACAAATGAACCTCAATAAATGGAATCGCAACGCCAAGAAGGGCATCGCGTAGAGCAACTGATGTATGAGTCAAGGCTGCAGGGTTAATAATGATAAATTTAACCCCTTCGGTTTGTGCTTGATGAATGCGATCGACAATCGCACCTTCCCAGTTGCTTTGAAATGTATCTAGTGTAAATGATGCTTGTTGAGCTTGAGTGGCGAGTTGCTGGTTAATATCATCTAAGGTGAGATAACCATAAACCTCTGGTTCGCGTTTTCCTAGCAAGTTCAAATTCGGTCCGTGAATTACCAAAATGGTTGAGCTCATTCAGCCTGCTCCAGTTCTAAATCTGCAAATGTTTTTTGCAAGATGTCTGCAAAGTTTGCTTATTATGGCACAAAATTCTGCATTTTTTCTTATAATTTCTTTTAATGGATGAAGAAAGTTGCATACCAAGCATGGTGCATATAATGAAAACTTTGCAAGGAAATGGCAATGTTAAAATATGACAAATTTTAGGCTTATTTATTTTTTACTATTTTAAACTGAATTACCTTATTTCGTTCATGTAATTTGTGTAACTCGAAAGTCATGTAATTCATTGATTTGCTTTTTTGAAACATATATTGAGTTCCAATTAGTTCATGTGTTTATTTCAAGATATGAATATTTTTTTATTCTAAGTTTATGAAAAATATTTATTTTTATTGTAATGCATTTTTTAAAATTAGTATAAATATACTTCTAAAGAGAGCAGTGGATGAAGCGTAGTGATACTGATTTATAAAAAATATGCCAGTTTAGATTGATAACAAGCATTAGCTTCAATTTGACATTGGATTCAAGCTCGTGGGGAGGGGTTGATTAAATCGACGAAAGTGGCTTATTGGCAAAAAAGATGAATTGTGAAGTTTTGTATGGCTGCTAATGACATGAAAATGTCCGAAAAAGATAAATTGAATATAGATAGTATAGCTATTACATAAGAGATAGCTCTCGATTGGCAGAATCTCTTATGGGTCTTTTCAAAGCTGTCTTTTCACAAGACAGCTTTTTTTTATAACGAGTTCTCTTATTTTGATGCTGCTAAATAAGTATCTAATAGTAGAAAACTTTGTGCTTTATTTTCGTAATCTACAGAACCTACAGGCAAATTGTTCCATTTTTGCATTTGCTGAAACAACCATTCAAAATCTGTACTTTTAGGTATAGCGCTACTTTTAACGAAGTTCCGAATTATATCTTGGATCGTGTAGTATTTTTCAACATGAATGCTTGGCGAACATTCAAACTGGATGACATCAAAATCAATTAAAAGTTGCCAGACAGGTTCAAAATCTTCTAACACACGTAACTCTTGTTGAGCTTGTAAGATTGCGCGAGTTAAGGCAATTAGTGTATTTGGATGCTTTTGAGCCCACTCTTGCGTTACAGCTAGAACTTTATCTGCAACATTTGGAATGATGTCTTGACTCGAGCCGACAATTTGCCCTAATCCCGCCAGCTCTGCCTGAGTATTCCATGGCTCGCCAACACAAAAACCATCAATTAAATGGTTATTTAGCGCTTCTACCATATATGGAGGTGGTAAGGTTTTGACTTGTATTGAATGTGCCAGTTCAGAATCTGCTAATGCTAACCATTCTCTTAAGCAATAATGATGGATGGAATGCTGGAAAACATGTCCTAAAGAAACCACATGATTTTTTTTCATGTGTTCTACTAATTTTTTAGCTGATAGGTCTACAGCTTCATATTTCTTTATATCTAACTGATAACATAGTTTTTGACTTAAACTTATAAAAGCTCGATTTTCACTGAGAACGAGCGGTGTTTGTAATGGAATACCAATTTGATCAGCACCTATTGCAGCTGCAGGCAACATGGCAGATAAGCAATGTGCAGCATCTAAAAGACCAAAAGCCAGTCGATCACGTAGGCTTGCCCAAGAAGCTTCTTTGGTTAAGGTAATGCTTAGACCTACTGCTTCAAACAAACCACGCTGTTTTGCCCATAATAGCGCAATACAATCGAGTAAAGGGATGTAGCCAAGTTGCAATTCACTTTTTTCTAAACTGCTCATTCATTCATCCTTTAATTGGTTGTTCAAAAGCTGTTGTGCATCGAGCAAGCGACGTGACATTTCACCAATGGTCATACGATGGCTCATGGCATTTTTTCTAAGGAGTTGAAATGCTTTGTCTTCGGTTAATCCGTGTAATTGCATCAGTAGGACTTTAGCTTTCTCAACATCCTTGCGATCTGCTAGTTTGGTCTTTGCATCTTTGAGATCACCTTCTAACTTTTTATGTTTTTTATATTGCTGAATTGAAATATCTAAAATGGTATGTAATCGGCTTGGATCGATACCATCAACGATATAGGCGGTAATCCCTGCATCAATCGCCTGTTTAATCATATCTCGGTCAGTGTTCTTGGTGAATAATACCGTTGGTAAGTCAAAATTGCTTACGCAACTCTCAATTACATCACGATGAGGGTGATCCATATCAAGCAAAATAACATCTGCTTGAAGATGTTCTAATTTAAAAACATTGAGGTGATCTAAAGTCAAACTAGCAACGACATCAAAGTCATGTTGAATTAAACATGTTTTAATGTATTCAGCTCGAGCCTGATCATCGTCAATAAGTGCGATTTTGAGTTTCGGCATAAATATAAAGTCAAATTATAAGTCAATGCACATTTAGCATAATGCGCTTTAAGTATTTTTTTGAAGCAAAATTAATGCCATGAGGAATGATCTATTCAGTGCAGGCATTACTTTAGCCTCGATTTTGTGCGCTTTATTGTATCGTTGCAGCTAAGGGAAACAAATAAAAAATGGATGTGATCTTTATTAAAAATAATTAATGTTCATTGTTGGTGCATAAAAAGAATTATTTTGAAGCATGTTTAATTGTGCTTTAAAACAGTTCATTGATGTGTTCGGCATTTGTTCAATCATTTTAAAGATATTTAAAACGTTATTTATTTTATAAAAAACCATTATTAAACAATGGTTAGTATTATTTTTTTATTTTTATTTTATTAATTGGCATAACACTTGCTTTGTCTTTGTTGAGTCAATGAAGACTTTTTAAAAATTGTAAGACGGCCAACGATGTCCGATCTGATCGGTTTGTTTACACAGCGATATGTGTCAACAAAGCAGTATACGTTCAGTATAGGAGATGGCAATGTCTTTAGATTTATCGGCGAAAAAAGCCACATCAATTAAGTTATTTAACTTCTCAGCGCCAGCGATGCGAGCATTCCACATGAGTTGGCTTGCTTTCTTTGTTTGCTTCTTTGCTTGGTTTGCCTGCGCACCATTGATGCCTGTCATTGCAGGTGAGTTTCATTTAACCAAAGATCAAATCGCAAACATTAATATTGCCGCAGTTGCCATCACGATTCTGGTTCGACTGATTGTAGGGCCATTGTGCGACAAATACGGTCCACGTAAGACGTATACCACTTTGTTGCTATTAGGAAGTATTCCTGTATTTGGTGTTGCATTAGCAAATAGTTATGAATCGTTCCTTTTCTTTCGATTACTGATTGGCGCAATAGGTGCAAGTTTTGTAATTACTCAATATCACACTAGCATTATGTTTGCTCCTAACGTTGTAGGTACAGCAAATGCGACCTCAGCAGGTTGGGGGAATGCAGGAGGTGGAGCAACGCAAGCCCTTATGCCACTACTTCTATCTGCATTGGTGATGTTTGGTGTAGAGCAAGCAATGGGATGGAGAATTGCACTGATTGTACCTGGTGTGATGATGGTGATTGTTGGACTTCTTTATTGGAAATTCACACAAGATTGTCCGCAAGGTGATTTTAAAGAACTGCGTGCACAAGGTTTTGCTGCGGGTAGTGATAAAAAAGGCGGTATTGCAATTTTAATGCATGCTGCACGTAACTATCGTGTTTGGATTCTATTCTGCTCTTACGCTGCATGTTTTGGTATCGAAATCTTCATGCATAACATCATTGCGATGTACTACGTCGAACATTTCAATTTTGGTTTAAAAGAAGCAGGTATGACGGCAGGTGTTTTTGGATTATTAGCACTGTTCGCTCGTGCCTTTGGCGGTATCGTTTCAGATAAAATTGCAATCAAAAAAGGCTTAGATGGCCGAACAAGAATCCTATTCATCTTGATCTTGGGCGAAGGCTTATTCTTGATGCTGTTCTCTCATATGAACAGTGCAGTATTTGCGATTTTAAGTATGACGATATTCGCTCTCTTTACGCATATGGCATGTGGTGCAACCTACGCATTGGTTCCTTTTATCGATCGAGAAGCACTTGGTGGTGTTGCAGGCATTATTGGTGCAGGTGGAAATGTAGGTGCAGTTGCAGCGGGATTCTTATTGAAAGGCATGGTTGATATCCAAACTTGCTTAATGGTTCTAGGTGGTTTAGTTGTCATCGCAGCAAGCTCAGTAATGCTTATCCGATTTTCAGTAGAGCATAAAGAAAAAGAACAACGCTTATTTGAACAAGCAATTTTAGAACGCGGCTCAGAACAAAACAGCGCAGCTTAATCTCAGATTAGATTTTAGGAGAAACACAATGAAATTAGTGATGATTGGTCACGGTATGGTGGGTCATAAATTCATCGAAGCCATCTTAGAGAAAGCTGATGATGAATTAGAAATTACGATTCTTGCTGAAGAACCACGCATTGCATATGATCGTGTACATTTAACTGAATATTTTTCAGGAAAATCAGCAAAAGACTTATCACTGGCACGTTTTGATTTTGCAGATGCACATGGCATTGACTTACGCTTGAATACCAAAGCAATTGCAATCGATGCTGTAGAAAAAACAGTGACAACAAGTTTTGGTGATGTGATTAGCTACGACAAATTGGTATTGGCAACAGGTTCATATGCATTTGTTCCACCAATTTCAGGCAATGATCGTGAGAACTGTTTTGTTTATCGAACCATTGAAGATTTAGATGGGATTCGCGCTGCAAGCTTAAATTCAAAGTCGGGTGTGGTGATTGGTGGTGGTTTATTAGGTTTAGAGGCTGCAAAAGCTTTACGTGATTTAAACCTAGAAACGCATGTTGTTGAATTTGCACCACGCTTAATGGCGGTTCAAATTGATGACTTAGGCGGTAAAGTTTTACGTCGTAAAATCGAGAACCTTGGTGTAAAAGTTCATACTCAAAAAGCAACTTCATCTATTGAAGCGGGAGAAAGCGCAACGCATGTGATGAAGTTTGCGGATGGTAGCGAGCTTGAAACAGATATTATTCTATTCTCAGCAGGTATTCGCCCACGTGATGAACTTGCACGCAGCAGCGGGTTGGCACTTGGCGAGCGTGGGGGTATCAAGATTAATGATTATTGCCAAACTTCAAATGAAGATATTTATGCGATTGGTGAGTGTGCACTTTGGGACAATAAAATCTATGGTCTCGTTGCGCCCGGCTATGACATGGCGCGTATTGCAGCCAAGCATATCTTAGCTGAAGAAACACATTGTTTCGCTGGTGCTGATATGAGCACTAAGTTGAAATTGATGGGTGTAGATGTGGCATCGGTTGGTGATGCTCATGGCATGACACCGAATTCGCTTAGCTATTTCTATGCTGATGAAGATGCATTGGTTTATAAGAAAATCGTCGTAGATGCAGATAAAACCAAATTACTGGGCGCAGTACTTGTTGGTGATGCAAAAGAATATAACGATCTTTTACAAATGATGTTGAATGGTATCGCATTGCCAGAAACACCTGAAAGCTTAATCATGCCAGGATTTGCTGACTCAGGTGCAAAAGCAGGAGGTAGCGGTGTTGATTTACTGCCTGATAGCGCAACCATCTGTTCATGTAACAACGTATCAAAAGCAGATATTTGCCAAGCGATTTGTGATGGTTCAACTTCATTAGGTGCTTTAAAGAAATGTACCAAAGCAGCAACGGCTTGTGGTGGTTGTGCACCATTAGTCACTCAAGTTTTAAAGTCTGAGTTACAACGTCAAGGTGTAACGGTCAATAACCACGTATGTGAACACTTCCCATACTCACGTCAAGAGATCTATCACTTGGTGCGTGTCAATGAAATCAAGACATTTGATGATTTGATTCAACAACATGGTCATGGTTTAGGTTGTGATATCTGTAAACCAATGACAGCGAACATTTTGGCATCGTGCTGGAATGACTTTGTATTGGAGCCAACGCACGCAGGTTTACAAGACAGTAATGACTACTATTTAGGAAATATCCAAAAGGATGGTTCATACTCGGTTGTTCCGCGCATGGCAGGTGGTGAAGTCACTCCAGATGGTTTGATTGCTGTAGGTCAAATTGCTAAAAAATATAACCTGTATACAAAAATTACTGGCGGTCAACGTGTTGACTTATTTGGTGCTCAACTACACGAGTTACCATTTATTTGGGAAGAGTTGAATGCAGCAGGCTTCGAGTCAGGGCATGCTTACGGTAAATCATTACGTACAGTGAAATCATGTGTGGGTAGCACTTGGTGCCGATATGGTGTGGATGATTCTGTTGGTTTAGCGATTGAATTAGAAAATCGCTACAAAGGCTTACGCTCACCGCATAAATTAAAAATGGCTGTGTCAGGTTGTACGCGTGAATGCGCTGAAGCACAAGGTAAAGATGTCGGTGTAATTGCGACAGAAAAAGGCTGGAATCTATATGTGTGTGGTAATGGTGGAATGAAGCCACGCCATGCAGAGCTTTTAGCTTCTGATCTTGATACCGAAACTTTGATCCGTTATGTCGACCGTTTCTTTATGTTCTATATCCAAACTGCGGATCGTTTACAACGTACGAGTGTGTGGCGTGACAATATGGAAGGTGGTTTAGATTATCTCAAAGCTGTGATTGTTGATGATTCTCTGGGGCTTGCTGAAGAACTGGAAAATCGTATGGCGCATGTGATTGGAACTTATCAAGATGAATGGCGTACAGCGGTAGAGAATCCTGAAATTCGTAAACGCTTCCAAACCTATATCAATGCAAGCGCTGAAGAGCAAGCTGATCCATATATTCAATTTACCGAAGTTCGTGATCAAATCCGTCCATTAAATGAAGCTGAACGTTCAGTTGATCGTATCCCGATGGTAGAAGCATAAGGAGAATCAAAATGACAAATTTAAAAGACATGAGTATGCTTCCAGAAAATCAATGGGTCGATGTATGTAACCTTGATGACATCACACCAAATACTGGCGCAGGTGCACTTATTGCGGGGCAATCAGTTGCTTTATTTCGCGTAGGAAACGAAAAACGTATTTATGCATTAAGCAATAAAGATCCATTCAGCCAAGCGAATGTTATGGCGCGCGGTATTATTGGTGATTTGCAAGGTGAACGCGTGATTGCATCACCTATTTACAAACAACATTTTAGTTTGGCGACTGGACGCTGCTTAGAAGATAAAGATCAAAAACTATTAGTTTTTCCGACTAAAATTGAAAATGGTCGTGTCTGGGTCGGAGCCGTACCACAAAAAACTTATATTACCAATAATGGAATTTCACAAGAGAAGTTAAAGCTTGTTCTGATTGGTAATGGTTTGGCTGGGATGCGTTGCCTAGAAGATTTGCTTGATATGGCGCCAGATCGTTATGAAGTGACAGTCATTGGTGAAGAACCTTGGGGTAACTATAATCGTATTATGCTGTCACCAGTGCTTTCAGGTGAGAAAACGATCGAAGATATTATGTTGCATCCTCATGCTTGGTATAGCGATAAAGGGATTAAGTTTATTGCTGATGATCCTGCGATAAAAATTGATCGTACTCGCAAGACAGTCCATACAGAAAAAGGTGAAACTGTTGATTATGACCGCTTAATTATTGCCACAGGTTCTAAGCCGTTTATTCCACCAGTACAAGGTGTTGACTTGAAAGGTGTGATTAGTTTTCGTGATATTTATGATGTGAATACCATGATTAAATATTGTGAAACTAAAAAAAATGCAGTCGTGATTGGCGGTGGTTTACTTGGTCTAGAAGCAGCGTATGGCTTGAAGCAACGTGGCATGAATGTAACGGTGCTGCATCTAATGGATCGTATCATGGAGCGTCAATTAGATGGTCGAGCAAGCCGTATGCTACGTCATAGCATTGAAGAGAAAGGCATCAAGATTATTACTGAAGCCAATACCGAAGCTTTAATTGGTAAAAATGGTCATGTCAGTCAGATTCGTTTAAAAGATGGTACTTTATTAGATGCTGATTTGGTGGTCTTTGCTGTAGGTATTCGTCCAAATATCACTTTGGCGCAAAGTGCTGGATTACGTTGTAATCGCGGTATTTTAGTGAATGACACCATGCAAACCTTTGATCCAAGTATTTATGCTGTTGGTGAATGCATTGAACATCGTAATCAAACCTTTGGATTGGTGGAGCCACTTTGGGGGCAAGCATTTATTTGTGCAACCCATTTGGCTGAACATGGTAGCTTAACGTTCAAGTCTCCAACTGTACCAACTCAGCTTAAAGTCAGTGGTGTCGATGTCTTCTCAGCAGGTAATTTTGAGCCTAAAGAAGATTATGAAGACATTATCTTAAATGATGAAAAACGCCATATTTACAAGCGTATTATTATCCAAAAAGATAAAGTGATTGGCGCTGTTTTATTCGGTGATACCGAAGATGGTATGTGGTATGCCGAGTTAATTGCGGATCAAACACCTGTTTCGACATTTAGAAATAAATTGTTATTTGGTAAAGATTTTGCATTGAAAAAAGCAGGTTAATCTTACTTTGGTTTAGGAGAAATTTCTCCTAAACCAAAAACTCAGTCATTTAACTACTTTATGGTAGTCAACCAAAGATTCACAATAAAAGTTAAGACGTAGATTATAAATTGGCTATTGATCACGGATCATACAATTTTAAGCAATCGAAACTTTAGTTAGGGCAAAGATGGAATAGGTAAAGGAGCAGTCATGAACAGTATTCAAAATTTAGAACACAGTCGCTCCGATCATGCACAAACACTCATTACAAAAACAACTTGTCCATATTGTGGCGTTGGATGTGGTGTTAATGTTGAAGTTCAACATAAAACACAAGGTTCAAATATTAAAGTTGCAGGAGACACAGAACACCCTGCAAATTTTGGACGACTCTGTATTAAAGGGAGCAATTTAGCAGATACCTTAGGGTTGGAAACCCGTGTTTTAAATCCGATGTTGGGACGCAAAAATCACCGTAATGTGACAACATGGGATGTTGCAATTGACAAAATTGCAACTCAATTTCAGGCATGTATTGAGCAATATGGACCCGAAAGTGTGGCATTTTATGTTTCGGGGCAGTTATTAACTGAAGATTATTATGTGGTGAATAAATTCGTAAAGGGTTATTTAGGCACAGCCAATATTGACACCAATTCACGTCTATGTATGTCTTCAGCCGTAGCTGCGCATAAACGTAGCTTTGGTGAAGATATTGTACCTGCAAGTTATGAAGACTTTGAACATGCTGATATGGTGGTATTGGTTGGTTCAAATACAGCATGGTGCCATCCAGTTTTGTATCAACGGATTATGCAAGTGAAGAGTCAAAATCCTAATTTATTTGTGGTTGTCGTCGATCCACGATTTACGAGCACTTGTGAGCAAGCAGATTTACATTTGCCAATCTTGCCAGGTCAAGATGTGGCTTTGTTTAAAGGATTATTACAATATTTATATCAACATGGTTATGCCGATCATGAGTTTGTTGAGTCTTACACAGAGGGGCTTCAAGCACTTTTAGAAGCGAATCGAACGGAACAAGATTTTAAAGCTGTTGCAAAACGCACAGGGATTTCAGAAGAAAAATTACAACTGTTTTTTGATAAATTTGCCACAACTGAAAAAGTAGTAACTCTTTTTTCAATGGGAGTTAATCAATCATCTCAAGGAGTGAATAAAGCCAATAGTATTATCAACTGTCATTTACTGACGGGTAAAATTGGTAAGCTGGGTGCTGCTCCATTTTCAATGACTGGACAACCTAATGCGATGGGTGGTCGTGAGGTTGGTGGACTGGCCAATATGTTGGCAGCACACTTAGACATTGATAATCCAACGCATCAAAATTTAGTGCAAAGTTTTTGGAATAGCCCAACCATTGCGACACAAGCTGGACTTAAAGCAGTTGATTTGTTTCAAGCGGTTGAAAGTGGAAAAATTAAAGCAATTTGGATTATGGCGACCAATCCTGTGGTAAGTCTTCCTGATGCCGATCAAGTCAAAAGAGCATTGGATAAATGTGAATTTGTCGTTGTTTCAGATATTTGTTCTGATACCGATACCACGGCTTATGCTGATATTTTGCTACCAGCCTTGGGTTGGGGTGAAAAAGATGGAACGGTAACTAACTCAGAACGTCGAATTTCACGCCAACGCGCATTTTTAGCTTCACCAAAACAAGCCAAAGCAGATTGGTGGGCTGTTGCAGAAGTTGCAAAAAAACTTGGTTTTTCTGGTTTTGATTTTAGCAATGCGTGTGACATCTTTAATGAGCATGCTGCATTGTCTGCATATCAAAATGCAAGTTTAGCTGAACGTGATCAGGTAGAAAATTTTCGTTATTTTAATTTAAAAGGTTTAACCAATCTAAGTTTTGAAGAATATAACGAGTTAAAACCAACGCAATGGCCTGTGTGGGAAAAAGGTCAGACGACATCGGTTAAGCAACTTTTTGGTCAAGGTGAGTTTAGTTATGCTTCTCGTAAAGCAAAACTTATCCCAACGATCGCAATCGATCCCGTACACTCAGTTTCTGAAGATTATCCGTTAATTCTGAATACGGGGCGTATTCGGGATCAATGGCATACCATGACACGTACAGGTTTATCAGCAAATTTGACCACACATCGTGCTGAACCATTTTGTGAGATTCATCCAAACGATGCACTTAAATTTGGTATTCGCGATAAAGGGTTGGTCGAGATTCGTTCGGCATGGGGAAGTTGTGTATTACGTGTGACATTGGCTCAAGGTGTTCGTCGTGGACAAATCTTTGCCCCGATTCATTGGACAGAACAAGTTGCTTCAGATGCTCGGATTGGTAAAGTTGTTAACCCTGTTGTCGATGCAATTTCAGGTGAACCTGAGTTTAAGCATACGCCAGTATCGATACAGCCTTTCCATACAACTTGGCAGGGTGTTTTATATGTTAGAGAAGGGTTCGAACATCAAATCAAAGCATCTTTACAGACCTGTGCATGGTGGACAAAAATCAAAACTGCAAAAGCAATGCGTTATGAGCTTGCCGATCGACACAGTATTGATCAAACTCAGAAAAACTTAAAAACCTTTTTACCTTTTGTCGATGAAACATATGAATGGTTAAGTATTGAGGATATTTCATCGCAACTCAGTCATAGTATTGTACTCAAAGATGGGATTTTAATCGCAAGCCTATATATTGCACCTGCTGAGTTATTACCAGATCGTGATTGGGTTGCAAGTTTATTTAAACGTGAACGATTAAGTGCCTTGCACCGTAAAGCATTGTTGGCAGGTATGCCAATGTCTGCTGCTAATAACGATGGTCCATTGGTATGTAGTTGTTTCAAAGTAGGAAAAAACAAGATTATTGAAGCGATCAAAACTCAAAATATCACGCATGAAAAGCAAGTCACGGCATGTTTAAAAGCGGGTGGTAACTGTGGTTCATGTTTACCAGAAATTCGTGGTTTGATTAAGACTTGTCAGTTGGAGGCAGAAGCATGACTATACAAATTCCCGCTACAGATCTAGTGATCTTGGCGGGAGGACAAGCACGCCGTATGAATGGCATGAATAAATTACTTCAACAATTTGATGATCAAATTCAACTATCTAAAATTTGTCAGAAATTTAAATCAGAAGTGCAAAGCATTTGGGTAAACAGTCATCGAGATAGTTCGATTTACAAGCAGATTGAACCGAATATCTATTGTTATTCAGATGATCAAACAGGTTTTTTAGGTCCATTAATGGGGATGAAAAGTGCGTGGTCATATCTACAATCGGACTATGCTTTATTTATTCCGTGCGATGTTACGTATATACCCAATCAAGTTTTAATTAAGTTGCATCGCGCACTACAAAAAAATCCACAAGCGCTAGTGGCTTATGTTGCAATTAATGGAGATGCTTTATATCCATTTTGTTTATTAAAAAAAGAAAGTCTGCCAATTTTACAACAACAAATTAATACCAATAAATTAAGTTTAAGAGATTGTTTTAAGCAATTGCATGCACAAAGTGTTTCATTTAAAAAGCAAAGCCTGTTTTGCCATAGTATTAATTCTTTAGATGAGTTACAGCAGTACAAACAGATGAAAGCTTTTCATCAGATGTTTACAGCGCACTAGTTTCTTTTAGCTTCCATAAAATATAAAGTTTTAGATAAGAATTCTTGACCTTTGTTTAAACAAGTTCTATTTTAGAACTTGTTTAATTTTACATCGAAATATTTTTAACAGATGTGAACTAATATTCTGTAGCTAAAGGAATATTAGAAAAATAAAAGGAAAGGGGCTTCAGATGTTCACAATTCGTTATCAACAGATTCCGTTGCATTTTTTGTTGGAGCATCAGTCAACTCTGGCTGGTCTCGGACAGATTGGACTTCGTACTTTGAAAAAGACCACACCAAGAGCGCTTGATTGGCAAGTTATTGTTCCGATTATCGAGGTGATTGATCCTCCAAGTAACGATCTGATCGAGCATTATGTGAAATGGACGGGTTCAAAAATCAACAAATATCGAGACTCAATTCCTCCACATATGGTTTCTCAATGGGGGTTGTCATTTGCAACACGTTTGTTATTACAAACCCATTATCCACTGAGTCAAGTAATTAATCAGGGTGTCAGTCTGAAAATGAATGGCAAGATTCCACGAAATGAGAAATTAATGATTCAGGCAAAAATTGCACAAGTTGATGAACGCAATGGCTTAGCTCGGGTTTCTGTTCAAATCACGACTGGAACAATTTCTCAGCCTGATCTAGTTGAAACCGTATTGCATATGGCGTTTATTTTGCCAACTTTCAAAAAAGTTAAACGCACAGAAACACAAGAGCATAAAAATTGGACGGTGCAAGGAGAATGGTCTGTTCAATCAGATGATGGTTTTAAATTTGCACTTCTTACAGGTGATTTCAACCCGATTCATTGGGTAGGTTTGTTGGCAAAGTTTTCAAATTTTGGTCAAAAAGTACTGCATGGTTTCGGGGTATTTGCAAAAAGTTTTGAGTTACTCCCAGAAGAAGTTAAACAAATTGATGTTCGATTCTTAAAACCAGTAAAGTTACCATCACAGCATAATCAAGTTGAAACATCTACTGAACAGAGCGAAAAGTATGTTCGAGTTATAGGTTCTGCTGGACAAGTTTGTTTAATGGGTCAATTTAAATAATAAAGACAGGATGATGGAAAATGACAACAACAGTATCTGCATCGAAGCAAGACGTCACAGCTTGTATTTTATGTTCTCGTAATTGTGGTTTAAGCGTTGAAATTGAAGATAATCAGTTTAAAAAAATTAAGGGTGATGATCAGCATCCTTTCTCGCAAGGGTATATTTGTCAAAAGGCAGCTCGCCTGCAACATTATCAAAAACATGCAGATCGATTGACCAGACCCTTAAAGCGTCAGCCAGATGGCTCATTCGAAGAAATTAGTTGGGATCAGGCTATTCAAGAAATAGCAGATCAGCTCGTGCATATTCGAGATACGTTTGGTGGAACTGCTTTTGCCTCTGTGGGTGGAGGTGGACAAGGAAACCATCTGGGTGCGGCTTATGGGCGCCAGCTGCTATACGCAATGAAAAGTTTTTATGCATATAACTCTTTAGCTCAAGAAAAGACAGGTGACTTTTGGGTGAATGGTCGTTTGTTTGGCAGTCAGGCTTGTCACACGACAGAAGACGTTGAGCATGCAGATTATGTACTATTTATTGGAACAAACCCATTTCAAGCGCATGGTATCCCAAACGCACGAGATACATTAAAGCATATAAAGAAAGATCCAAATCGTACCATGGTCGTTTTTGACCCACGTGTGACAGAAACTGCGAAACAGGCTGATATTCATGTGCAACTCAAGCCCGGAACAGATGCTTATTTAATGTCTGCCATGATTGCAATTATGTTACGCGAAAATCTTTATGATCAAGATTTTATTCAAAAGCATACGCATGGTTTTGAAGAGGTAAAACAGGCATTTCTTGCTATTCCGATAGAGGAATATATTCAAAAAGCAGATGTTTCAGTCGCACAGATTTATCAAATTGTTCGCGATTTTTCTAAAGCTAAACGTGGATGCGTTCGAATTGATTTAGGCATTCAACATACATTAAATACGACATTAAATGGTTATTTAGAAAAGCTTTTGTATTTATTGTCAGGGCATTTTGGTAAACAAGGCACGAACAATCTACATACCATGTTTATTCCGATTTTGACCAATACTGATGAGCGTAATCCTAAATATCGCCGTACAGTACATCATAAAATGTTTCCAATTTCTGGGTTCTTTCCGCCAAACATTTTGCCAGATGAAATTCTAAAAGCTGGAGAAAAAAGAGTAAGAGCAGTCTTTGTGGATAGTTGTAATCCTTTACTTACTTATCCTGATACCACTGCTTACGAACAAGCTTTTAAAGCTTTAGACTTGTTGGTTGTGGTAGATGTCGCAATGACTGAGACTGCTCGCTTTGCAGACTATATTTTGCCTGCACGTAGTCAGTTCGAAAAATGGGAATTTACAGGCTTTAATTTAGAATTTCCAAAAAATGGCTTCCATTTACGTCATCCGTTGTTTACCGCACAAGGTGATTCTTTGCCTGAGGCAGAGATCTATACTCGCTTGCTTGAAGCGATGAAGGTGATACCTCAACAATTTCCAATACTCAGTAAAATTGCAGAAAAAGATTCAGCTAAAACAGCCTATCTTCCTTACTTTGGTGCATTAGCTGCAAGTTTTGCTAAAAATAAAAAGTTGATTCCTTTTGCTGCATCGATTGTATATCGCACCTTAGGTAAAACTTTACCTAAGGATGCGGCTGCAACAGCTCTCTTGTTACCATTATGTATGCAATATGCTTCTCAACATTATCATGCAGTTAAACAAGCAGGCTATGAGGGCAATCGTTTGAATCTTGGTGTTAAACTATTTCAAGCGATTTTGCATCAACGTTCAGGTGTAGTTTTATCGCAACATGACTATGCGGATGTATGGAGCTTGATTGTCTATAAAGATAAAAAAATACGTTTAGCTATTCCAGAAATGTTTCTTGAATTAGCCCAACTCAAACAAAAAAATCTTACATTAACAGATGATTATCCATTTATTTTACTTGCTGGCGAGCGTCGTAGTTACAATGCAAATCAAATTTATCGTGATCCGGCTTGGCGTAAGGTTGATGCAGAAGGTCGATTAAAAATAAATCCAGAAGATGCATCTCAATTTTCCATTGAAACAGGTCAGCGTTTGCGATGTGTCTCTGAGCATGGAGAAATATCTGTTGTCGTTGAAGTTGATGAGGGGATGCGTAAAGGCGTTGTATCATTACCGCATGGTTATGGCTTACGCTATCGTGGTGGTGAACCCATCGGACCCGAGTTAAATCGTTTAACCTCAACTCAACATTGTGATCCATTATCGAAGACACCATATCATAAGTATGTACCCGTAAGATTGGAACGTTTAGATGTATCCGTTATTGCGGATTAGCTTTTACAAGAAATGCACCAAATTCTTTCATTTTTAGCGGAAAATGGGAAAAATTGGTGCAATGTTTTTTATTAGGAAGGTTTACCTTATTTTAATTGTTGTTTACAAATTAAGATGATTGCTTATTTGAGTGAACAATAAGCATTGCAAGCAAATAGATTTCATATTGGAATAAATATTGCTGTATTAAAATTAATTCGCTGTAAACTCGATAGCAAAGATGCACAGAACTTGTGCTGAAGGTAGTAAGAAGTTTCACAATATGAGTGCAAATGATGAAGCATGATATATCTACGAACATTCCGATCTTAGAAGATCAGTATGGTCGTATTAAACGTAAGTTGCGGATTTCCGTGACAGATCGTTGCAATTTCAAATGCACCTATTGTATGCCTGAACATCCAGAATGGATGAAAAAACAAGATTTACTAAGTTTTGAAGCGTTGCTGGTATTTTGCCAATATATGGTGAAGCAAGGGATTGAAAATATTCGCATTACTGGGGGCGAACCTTTAATGCGTCAGGGTGTTGTTCATTTTATTCGTGATTTGCAGAGTTTACGAGTATTGGGTTTAAAACGAGTCTCGATCACTACCAATGCACATTATTTAGCTAAATATGCGGAACCCCTAAAACAAGCTGGATTAGATGATCTTAATATCAGCCTAGATAGTTTAGATCCAGATCAATTCAAGCAACTGACTAAAAAAGAGCTCACTCCCGTATTAAATGGGATAGAGGCGGCAAAAAAAGCGGGGCTTGCTTTCAAAATCAATTGTGTGTTGATGAAAGGTCAAAATGATGATCAGATTCTGCCAATGGTAAAGTGGGCTAAGCAACATAGCATTCCATTACGTTTTATTGAATTTATGCCTCTAGATGGCGATCAGCATTGGACAGATCAGTCAGTTGTGAGTGAAGCTGAAATTTTAGCGCAACTTCAGCCTTTTTATCAGATTCAAGTTTTGCAACAGCAGCATGAGCCTGCACGTCAGTATCAGTTAGACGGGCAATATTGTATTGGTATTATTTCTACAATAACTCATTCATTTTGCGGTGATTGTGATCGAATTCGATTAACAGCACAAGGTGAATTATTTAATTGTTTATTTGCACAACAGGGTCTGAATATAAAGCCGTATTTACAAGCTGTGATTAAACAGAAACAATTAGCTCAAGATATCAATTATCAAGAGCTTGATCAGCAAATTAAACCTTATATTTGGCACAAAGCGAAAGGTTATCATGCGATAAAACACCAACAAGTACGCAAAATTAGTATGCATATGTTGGGTGGTTAGTTTGGAAAAAGTGGTCTGGAGAGAATATGCAAACCATTGACATAAAAATAGAAGCTTTTGGTGCTATTGAACGGTTATTGCCAAAAGAGCTTGCATTTGAGTTTGCAGAAAATCAAACGGTTGAAGAAGTGTTAAGTCATATTGTAATGCTTTACCCAGAAGCAACAAAAGCGATGGATAAATGTGCGTGTGCGGTAGGTGAAGATATTGTGTTACGTCAAACAGCATTAAATACTTCATGTACTTTGGTATTGTTATCACCTGTTGCTGGAGGATGAAATGCGCGAATTTTCAAGAGTTCAAGATCAGGCTCTAAGCCTAGACAGTTTTGATCCTATACAATCATTTCCTGAATGTGGTGGTATTGATATTTTTATTGGAACTGTACGTAATCATCATGAAGGTAAAGCAGTTAAAGCTTTAAAATATACCTCGTATACACCTGTTGCTGAAAAAATGATTCGTGAAATCGAGCAGCAAATTAAAGAGAAGCATCAGGTTTCTTATGTGCGTGTGATGCATCGAATTGGTTATTTAGATGTGAGTGAAACAGCAATCATTGCAATTGCATATGCTGCTCACCGCCGTGAAGCATTTCAAGCCTGTGAAGAAGCCGTTGAACGTGTAAAACATGAAGTACCAATTTGGAAAGAAGAGTTCTTTATGGATGGTACAAGTCAATATGTAGAAGGTTGCTGTATTCGTAAAGATACGGTCGGAACTGAAACGCATGTCCATAAACATGAACATCACCACCGTCACGAACACGAAAATTGTGCGCATGAGCATACACACGAATAAAGCGTTAGGAAGTAAAAATGAAAAATGTTGGGATGAAACCCGAAAGTTATCGTGTTGCAGAAGCACAAGCGATTTTATACGCTCCACCACATTGCATTCAGCTACTGCGTGATGGAAATACTGAAAAAGGCGATGCATTAAAAACAGCTCGTATCGCAGGAATCTTGGCGGCAAAACGCACTGATGAACTGATTCCTCTTTGCCATCCTTTACCGATTTATCGTGCTGATGTTGAATATGATTTACAACATGATCACGTTGTGATTCTGACGACTGTAGAAACCATTGGGCCTACAGGGGTTGAGATGGAGGCTTTGACTGCTGCGAGTTTGGCAGGGTTAACCATTTATGACATGTTGAAGCCGCATTGTGAACCTGATGAATTGTGTTTAGACCAATGTAAATTGCTTAAGAAAAAAGGCGGTAAGTCACATTTTAAACGGACTCTACGTCAGTCTGTTTCTGCGGCAGTGATTGTGCTTTCTGATACTGTTGCAGCAGGACGTAAACCTGATACCGCGGGGAAATCAGTCGTTGAGACCTTAACCGAAGCAGGTTTTGATCCAATTCATTATCAAATTTTGCCAGATGAATCAGATCAATTGAAAGAATTGGTACTAGAATTGACAAAGTCTTATGCATGTATCATGACCGTCGGTGGTACAGGTATTGGTAAACGAGATATTACTGTTGATACACTTGAACCACTTTTAGAACGTAAATTAGACGGTCTGATGGAAGCGGCACGTTCTTTTGGCCAAAAACGCACACCATATGCGGCAATGTCTCGTGGTGTAGCAGGTTTTATTGATCGTTCCTTAGTGGTAACGCTGCCGGGTAGCCGTGGTGGTGCGAGTGAATCAATGGCAGCTATTCTGCCAGCTCTCGTTCATATTTTTGATGTTTGCCGAGATTTACCACATCCGGGGGGATATGAATAATGTCTGGATGTGGTGCTGAAAAGGGTTTAATCAGTATTGATGAGGCACTTGAACTCATTCGAACTCAGCCCAAAACATTGACGACTGAGGTATTGGCTTTAGCCCAAGGTTTGAATCGTTATCTCGCTAAAGCAATCTATTCCGAGGTCAATCTACCTAGCTTTTCTCAAAGTGCGGTAGATGGTTATGCGATTAATAGTTCACTTACACAGCTTCAAGATGTTTGTTTTGATGTAATTGGTGAGATTAAAGCGGGTAGTAAACTCGAATATCAATTGCTTGATGGGCAAGCCATTCGTATTTTTACAGGTGGCAAAATTCCTGAAGGCACCACACATGTTGCTCGACAAGAAATTGTTAAAGTTGAGTCGGAGACAATTCGACTGATTGAACAGCTTAAACCACAGGCTGATATTCGATTTACTGGTGAAGAAGTCAAACAAGGTCAACAGCTTGCGGACGTTGGTCAGAATATCAATATCGGTGCACTTGCTGCTTTAAGTATGGCAGGTGTGCAAACTGTCGAGGTATTTCAACAGCCTAAGGTTGCTGTGGTTATTACTGGTGATGAGGTTGCTGAGCAACCTGAATATCTACACATTGGTAAAGTTTTTGATGCCAATGGGCCGTTACTGAAGGCTTGGTTCAAAGCTTATGGTATGGATGTTGAGATTCTACATATTGCAGATGCGGCTGAACAAGTCACAGCATGTTTCGATCGATTAAAATCTTTATATGACGTCATTATTACCACGGGTGGTGTCTCTGTGGGTGATTATGACTTCGTTCGTCCATGTGCTTTCCAGACTGGATTTGAACAGATATTTTGGAAAGTTAAACAAAAACCGGGTAAGCCATTATTTTTTGCAAAATATGAAGATCCTGACCATCATTGTTATTTATTAGGTTTACCGGGTAATCCAGCGGCTGTTTATGTGTGTATGCAGATTTATGGCAACGCTTTATTGGATACTTTGCAAAATCAACGTGAGCCTATGCAATGGTTTAGTGGAGTACTCACCCATGGACTGAAATCTGATGCACGTGAGCGATTTTTAAGAATGCATGCTTATTTTGATCAGGGACAGCTCAAGTTACAAAGCCTTGCGAAACAACAATCACATATGTTGAGTAATTTAATGCAGGCCAATTGTTTAGTGCGTATTCCTGCAAATATTCAGTTAGATGCTGGACAAGAACTTTCAGGTCTTTTTATTAATCGCTAAGTTATCGAATGAATTTAGATGAAATGATCTGATTTTTTGACATTTAACTGAGTGCCAATATTGCATCTGATTGATCAGGTGGTTTAGTGTATATTTTATAGTGTTTAGTTTCTAAACATGACGGTTCAAGGCATCGATGAGATGTCTTTAAAGTTCTAAAAAATGATCAGGTGATAATAATGAAATGGGAAGAAATTGGCGATCAGCCATGTTCAGTTGCGAGAACGCTTTCTGTACTCGGTGATCGTTGGACAATGCTAATTTTACGTAACGCTTTCATGGGAATACGTCGTTTTGATGACTTCCAACGTAGTTTGGGACTGACCCGCCACGTACTTTCAGAGCGTCTTAAGCGTTTAGTCGAGCATGGTATTTTAACCAAAGTGCCTTATGTAGAACGTCAAGAACGATTTGAATACCAACTTACTGATAAAGGTTTGGATCTTTATCCTCTTATTTTAGCGATGGTGCAGTGGGCTGATAAGTGGATGGATATGGGACTTGGAAAACCGATTGAGTTTACACACAAAGGTTGTGGTAAGAAAATGAATCCAAGAGTGGTTTGCTCAGAATGTGATGAACCGCTGAATGTAAAAGATGTCCGTGTATCAGCTGGTCCAGGATATTTTGCTTTTATTGAACAAAAACAAAAAACTGCATAATTTTATCAATGCTGCCGTTCTTGCTCTTGTTGAATAGCATGAGATAGAACGGCAAAAACCTTCGAGTTACTGCATTGTGCGACATTAAAACGGATAAAATTCTTAAAATTTTGACTTTGGCTGAATGCATTCCCTGGCGCTAAAATCACACCATTTTCCAAACAAGTTTGTGCAATAGACGCAATATCTAAATGTCTAGGTAGTTCACACCATAAAAATAATCCTGCTTGTGGCTTAAACCAAGGTGTTATATTTAGTTTTTCTAATTGTTTGATGGTTGAATCCATTGCTTTTGCTAAGTTGATTTTCAGTTCTTCTAAATACTTGCGATAATTCCCATCTGTTAATGCTGCATACAAAATTTCAGCAGATAATTGATTACCGCCAAAACTTGTTGCAATCTTGATATTGGTTAAATCCTCAATCCATTCTGGTTTGGTGGCAATATAGCCTGTACGGACTGAACCTGATAGGGTTTTAGAAAAACTCCCAATATGAATTACCCGTGATAAACCATCAAGTGCGGCAAGTCGTGGGGCAGTGTGTACTTCTAAATCTGCAAAAATATCATCTTCAATGACAATCAAATTCGACCGTTCTACCAGTTTGAGAACTTGATAGGCTGTTGCTGCGTTTAATACAGCACCAGTTGGATTATGAATTCCAGAGTTAGTAATGTAAAGCCTTGGATTGAAGTCTTGAATAGCAGTTGCAAATGCGACTAAGTCAGGTCCATTTTTGGTATAGGGAATGCCAATGATTTGAACTTGATGAACTTTTAGCAAGGCATGGAAGTTAAAATAGCAAGGGTCATCTACCAATACAGCATCATTTGGTTTTAAAAAATAACGGCATATCAGATCAATCGCTTGCGTACCAGAATCAGTCAATAAAATCTGATTTGCAATCCCTTCAATTCCTTTGCTTTGCATTCTACGTGCTAGCAATTCACGTAAGGCAGGAAGCCCAAGTGGGGTAGAGTAATCCGTCAGAATGTTTGGATTGGTTTTAGAAACTTTACGGATTGCCTTACGAATATGCTCATGTGGCATCCACTCATTGGGTAGCCAGCCACAGCCAGGCTTTAGTACATCTGATTTTGCTTCCAAAGCTTGTCTTGATATCCACAAAGGGTCAATATTTCGATCGATTTTAGGGTGAATCTCAGAAATCGAGAGAGGTACAAGTGGCCCAGCTACAAAGAAGCCTGAACCTGTTTTTGCTTCAATTATACCTTTTGCCACAAGACGTTCGTAGCCTTCGACAATAGTTGAAATAGATAAGTTTAATTGTCTCGCTAACGCACGAACGGAAGGTAGTCGAGAACCAGGCATTAATGAGCGATTGTTGATTTGTTGATTAATGTGCTGTATGACTAAATCAATTTTTGTTGTTTTCATATCATTTTTCGCACTGTGTTGGTAAAAATACCAATACAGTTATTTGAAATTGTACTGTATTGTATGTGGGAATATAACATATTACAGATTAAATTCTCCAAATAGATTTGGAGAAAATAAATGAAAGTTGTGAATCAGGGTTGGTTAAATGGACTGATCGGCGTGATTATTTTTGCGGGTTCTTTGCCTGCAACACGTGTCGCTGTTATGGATTTCAGTCCTACTTTTTTAACTGCTGCTCGGGCTGCAATTGCGGGATTATTAGGTTTATTCTTACTTTTGCTGTTAAAACAACAGTTTCCTGCTAAAAGGGATTGGCTTGCATTATTTTATGTGGCAATCGGCGTGGTGATAGGATTTCCGTTATTTACTGCGCTCGCTTTGCAATATGTGAGTGCTGCACATACGATTGTTTTTGTTGGTTTACTTCCTTTATCGACTGCTATTTTTGGTGTATTGAGGGGTGGAGAAAAGCCAAATGTAAATTTTTGGTTATTTGCAGTTTTAGGTGCTTTGATCGTTTTTATTTACATGATCATTCAAAGTGGTACATGGCGATTTGGCTATGGCGATATTTTTATGTTACTTGCGATCTTACTGTGTGGCTTTGGTTATGCTGAGGGTGGAAAATTATCAAAACACTTAGGAGGGTGGCAGGTTATTTGTTGGGCGCTGTTAATAACTTTGCCAGTTATGTTGTTGATTTCATATCTCTACATGCCTATAGACTTCACACAGATTTCAAGCGCTGCGAAATTGGGGTTAGCTTATGTTTCTCTATTTAGCATGTTAATAGGTTTCTTTTTTTGGTACAAAGGCTTAGCACAAGGAGGTATCGCAACAGTAGGACAATTACAATTATTACAACCCATATTTGGACTAATGATTGCAGCTGTTTTGCTTCACGAGCAAGTAAGTGTTGCGATGTTTGCCGTTACCATCGCTGTGATAGCCTGTGTTGCATGCGCCAAAAAATTTGCATAATTTATAGCAGTTATAAACAATTGGCAGGTTTGGGAACACCAGCTAAACGACTTAGATGACGCGCTACTAAACCTGTGTTAAATCTTTGCTGTAATTCAGCATTATTGATTTCAGCACTAACCGTCTTCATCAAAAATTTAATCAGTGGACGAGTTGCTGGGGAATGCCCAAATTGTTGATAAAATTGACGTACGGCGTGGAGAATTTCGAAATGCCAAGCAGTCAGTTCTAGATCAAGTGATTGAGCAAGTTGCTGGGCAACTTCAGTATTCCAAATTGTATAATCGACCAAATGACCGTCTTGATCTAACTCTAATTGCATGAAATAACCTAATTAACTAAAAATAATTTATTTTAAAGAAATACATCGTTTGAATTGCAAAGCTAAATCAGCGAATTCAGCGTATTCTATAATTTTGACCTCAGATTTGATTTCTTCTCTAAGTAAACTTTGCTCATTACTTAAGCAATAAAGATTTGGATAAAGATCAACAATCTTTTTAGTTAGCAGTAAAAGCCCATCTCCCATGACTACAATCGTATCATTCACATGTGCCATTTGAGCTAACTCAATCCAGATTTTATCTGTGTTGTAGTAAGGGGATTGAATCAAAAATAAAGTTGAATTTTCCATGTTTCTGAGCTCTACCAATACAGAATATGATCGAAAGATTGAATAAATTCAGGCTGAATCTCAACAAACTCGATTTCTTGATCACTATCTTGCGCAATCGCCAAGTGTTGATTTTTAGTTTCAACTAAAATCGGGGTTAGATCATAGAACTCAAAACTGTCCACCATATTGGCAGCAACTTTGAAAGCTTGTTTGAATTGATCGAACTCTAACTTATTGTTCAATAAGCTCAGTGCAGCATCTTTTAATAATACTTTGACAGAAATACCAAAGGTTGCTAAAACCATAGTTGCAGACACGCTTTCGTTGATCTGCAAACTAGTTAAATTGGATTGCGTTAGGATGACGAGTACAGATTTCACACAATTTACCTTTTAAAAGCAACACTCTATTAATGAACTTAAACTAAAATTGAATTAAACGAGAACAGCTTTGTACAGCATCAGCTAGCTCTCCAAGCCCAACTAGCTCAAAACCTTGCGCTAAGTTGTGTTGTTGAAGTGAATGACGTTGGGCATTGCTTGCATCAGTGATTCCCCGAGCAAGGGCAGCACTGACACAGACAGGGAGTCGAATGCCAAGCTTTTGCCATTCTTGTTTTAGATTGCGTTGATCATCAGGGAGCCACTGTAAATCATTCGCAACCTGAACACCATCTTGGTAAAAGAAGACACGAAAATCTTCGGACTTATTTACTAATGCTTGAGCTAAACCAAAAGCATGCCAAGCCATAATTGAAGTAGGTGCAGAAGTTATTAACAGTAGTGTACTCATTGAACATTCACTATGGTCATGTAAGCAAAATGATGGACAGATTAAAAAAGAAGGTAAGTATACAATGATTTTGGTGACAGGTGGTTTAGGCTTTATCGGTTCACATATTGCTTTGAGTTTATTAGCACGTGGGCAAGAAATTGTTATTGTTGATAATTTAGCCAATTCGACTTTACAAACCTTGGAGCGCTTAGAATACATCTCAGGAATGTATATTCCATTTGTTAAAGTAGATGTGAGAAATACGCCTGCCTTAAATAAAGTATTTGAACAATATTCAATTCATACTGTTATTCATACAGCCAGTTTTAAATCGCTTGAAGAATCTGTTCTAAAGCCTCTGGAATACTACAATGATAATGTCAGCAGCATTATGAGCTTATTGAGAGCAATGCAGCGGATGGGGGTTAGAGAGTTAATCAATATTTCTAGTTTGGCCGTATATGGGCAATCTAATCCAAGTGTAGTTGAAGAGACTGAGTTTAATTATCGCTACCCTAATCCATACATTCGATCTCAGCAAATGGTTGAAGATATTATTGCGGATACTTATAAAGTCGATCATGAATGGAAAATTATCAATCTCAGATTATCTAATATTGTTGGTGCTTTTGAACATGGCGTTTTAGGGGAATACGTAACTCAACTCCCTAAAAATATTGTGCCTTTAGCTTTACAAGTTGCAGCGATGCAGCGAGATTGTATCGAATTGCAAAATCAAGCACGGACAGAAGATGGAACGGTTGAAAGAAGCTTTTTACATGTTTTGGATGCTTGTGATGCAGTTTTGATCGCATTAAATTGGTTAAAAACACAAACAAGTTGTTTGGAAGCATTCAATATTGCACATCATCAACTCACATCTATACAAAATTTGATTGATGAAGTTGCAAGAGTCACTCAGACCGAAATTCAAGTGCAACCTGCTGTATATCAAAACCAAGAGTTAGCGCAATTGGGTGCAAATATTGATAAAGCAAAAAAAATATTAAATTGGGTTCCTAAACGTTCTCTATCACAAATGATTGAAGACGAATGGCGCTTTTATCGCAATACCTTAACAGGTAATTAAGATAATGATTCTTATTTACAATTTTAATGGCTTTGTTTAGGATAATTAAGACTTATCAAATATACATCAATATGAACTGAGTCTTCGCTAGCCAAAAGCATCAGTTTGCTTCAGCCCGTGAACATTTTAACCAAATAAAGCAGAGGTTGTTTATGCAAATGCGAATTGAACATGACACTATGGGCGAAGTTGAAGTTCCAAATGACGCCTTATGGGGTGCACAAACGCAACGAAGTTTACAGAACTTTAAAATCGGTCAAGAACGTTTACCGCGTGCCATGATTCGTGCCATGGGTTTGGTGAAAAAAGCGGCTGCAATAACCAATGCTGAGTTAAAACAATTACCTGAAGATTTAAGTCAATATATCGTTGATGCTGCTGAAGAAGTGATTGCTGGTCAATGGGACTCACAATTTCCGCTTGTAGTTTGGCAAACAGGTTCTGGTACGCAAAGTAATATGAACTGTAATGAAGTGATTGCAAACATTGCCAATCAAAAATTAGGACAAGTACTAGGTGCACAAAAACCAGTACATCCAAATGATCATGTCAATCGTGCGCAATCAACCAATGATTCTTTCCCAACAGCAATCCATGTGGCTGCAAGTATTCAAATCAATGAATTACTTATTCCTGCAGTGGAAAAACTAAAAGCGACTTTAGAGCTTAAATCCAAAGAATTTGATGATATTGTCAAAATTGGTCGTACCCATTTGCAAGATGCGACTCCTTTAACCTTGGGACAAGAGTTCAGTGGTTATGTTTCCCAACTACAGCATGGTCTAAAACGTTTACAGCAAGCACTTGCAGGTCTTTATGAGTTGCCTTTAGGAGGAACGGCGGTAGGTACTGGCTTAAATGCACATCCAGATTATGCA
Source organism: Acinetobacter sp. AG1 (assembly GCF_001005525.1). NCBI lineage: Bacteria > Pseudomonadati > Pseudomonadota > Gammaproteobacteria > Moraxellales > Moraxellaceae > Acinetobacter > Acinetobacter sp. AG1. The sequence continues at coordinate 46,917 of NZ_LBMZ01000118.1, forward strand.
GTGAAAGCAGCTGAGCAACTGGCTGAACTGACAGGTTTACCATTTGTGACTGCACCGAATAAGTTCGAAGCCTTGGCAGGACGTGATGCGGCTGTATTTGCTTCAGGTGCATTAAAAACATTGGCAGCCAGCTTAAATAAAATTGCTAACGATATTCGCTGGTTGGCGAGTGGTCCTCGCTGCGGATTTGGTGAAATTCGTATTCCAGAAAATGAACCTGGTTCAAGTATCATGCCGGGTAAAGTCAATCCTACACAAAGTGAAGCGATGACCATGGTTGTTGCTCAGGTTCTAGGTAATGACACTACCATTAATGTGGCGGGTGCTTCTGGTAACTTTGAGCTGAATGTATTTATGCCAGTCATTGCTTATAACTTATTGCAATCAATTCAGTTATTAGGAGATGCTTGTAATAGTTTTAATGATCATTGTGCGGTAGGTATTGAACCAAATCGTGAGAAAATTGATTATTTCTTGCATAACTCTTTAATGTTAGTCACAGCACTCAATCCTGTGATTGGCTACGAAAATTCTGCCAAAGTTGCCAAAACAGCTTATAAGGAAAATAAAACCTTAAAGCAAGTTGCAGTTGAACTTGGCTTAGTGACTGCTGAGCAATTTGATGAAGTAGTTAGACCTGAAAATATGGTTTCTCCGAATAGTAAGTAAATCGTATTGTTAGTTTAAAAAATCCTTCTTTAACCTAGGGGGATTTTTTATGAGTAGTTTTTATAAACCGATCTGCGTACAATATGCTTTTGATTTACCTGATTGTTGCTTCATTATGCTCAATATTTATTTGACAGATACCAAAACCAATATCCAATTTTCTGATCTTCCAAATGAAAATCCTGTTAAGTTTCTGTTGAATTTAAAGAAAATTTTTCCGAGCACCGCCGACTTATTGTTACCAGTTTTACCAGAAGACAATAATTTGGAAAATGTCACATGGGAAGCAACATCTAAAGATTTCGAAGTATTTAAGAAATTATTGGAAGGTTGGGGAATCATTGAATTACGTTTAAGTGCCATTACCGCTTATAAAGATAAAAATTTTGCCAACGAGTTAGTTAAAAAAGCGCAAGTTAAACGTAAGCAGATTTCTCAGAAACAAGCACAGCTTTCCTTGATTGCATTGGATTATGTTTTGATGCATGAGATTCATGCACTGATTGATGCTGAATTAGTGATGATTGGTGAAAAATTCTATTTACCAACATTACGAGAACTATGGAAAGGACAGTTCTCAGATCAAATTTTGCAGTGCAAATTTTAGTATAAAAAAGCAGACTTCAAGTCTGCTTTTTTATACTTCGATTTATTTTAAATTGCATAAATCTTAATCTACAAACAATTACAAGAATTTAGTGTCTGTATTTTTAAGCGGCATATATATTGCTTATATGGATATAAATATTATTGCGGGAGAGAAGTTCTTCAATGAACTCGCCGAAGGAGCAACGACCCCGGAAACTCTCAGGCAGAAGGACTGTAATAATAGAAATACAATCTGGAGAGCAGTGCTCAACTTGTAGAAACATACGATAATTTTTCTTCTACGATTAACACTCACCGAAGGGGAAGGCTTAATGATTAATTGGTAATCATCTGCCAAAACTCTCAGGTACCATGACAGATGGGGCTAAGCATTATGAAATGTTATGCATTTCAAGGAGTTTGCTATGCCACATGTTGTTGTTATTGGTGCGGGGATTACGGGTGTAACGTCTGCTTATGAATTAATTAAATTGGGTTATGAAGTCACAGTGATTGATCGTCATTTATTTCCAGCAATGGAAACTTCATTTGCCAATGGTGGGCAGTTGTCTGCTTGTAACGCTGAGGTCTGGAATCAGAAGGCAACAGTGTTGAAAGGGATTAAATGGATGAGTAAGAAAGATGCACCTTTATTGCTCAATCCGTCTTTTAGTGTGCATAAGTATCGCTGGCTAGTCGAGTTTTTGACTCACATTAAGGACTATAAGGTAAATACAATTGAAACAGTTCGTTTAGCGTTGTTAGCAAGACAACGATTATTTGAAATTGCAGAAAAAGAAAATATTGCTTTTGATTTAGAAAAGCGCGGTATTTTGCACATGTACCATACTAAACAAGACTTCGATATTGCCAAAAAAGTGAATGATGTTTTAGTCGAGGGTAAACTTGAGCGTTATGCAATAACACCTGAAGAAATGAAATCTATTGAGCCAAATTTAACTGGTGATTATTATGGTGGATATTACACTGCTGCGGATGCAACAGGGGATATTCATAAGTATTCTGTTGGTCTTGCTGAAAAAACAAAACAATATGGTGTCAAATATCGCTTTGGTTTAGATGTGATTGATATCAAGTTTTTGCAGGATAGAGTTGTAGTAGATTGCAAAAATAGTTCAGAGAATATGCACCCTGATAATACTCAACTGACTCAAATTGAAGCTGATATTATTTTAGTGTGCGGTGGTGTGGGAAGTTATCAGCTTGCAGATTTATTGGGGGATACAGTCAATGTCTATCCCGTAAAAGGATATTCAATTACAGTTCAGCTTAAAGATGAGCGAAGTGTAAAAAATGCGCCTTGGGTCAGCTTGCTAGATGAAAGTGCAAAGATTGTAACCTCAAGATTAGGCGTGGATCGTTTCCGTGTAGCTGGTACAGCTGAGTTTAATGGTTACAATCGGGATATTCGAGCAGATCGAATCCAACCTTTGATTAATTGGGTTAACCAAAATTTTGATATTTCAACTGAGCACGCTGTACCATGGGCGGGCTTACGTCCGATGATGCCAAATATGTTGCCTGTAGTGAAACAGGGGAAACATGCGCGAGTATTTTACAATACTGGGCATGGGCATTTAGGCTGGACTTTATCTGCCGCAACAGCGGTATTGATTAGCGAGGAAATTGCACAAAAATTCCCAAGCTAAATATAAAAAGCCGATGTGAAAATATCGGCTTATATTGCATTTGTTGATTAATCATACAAACGATAAATTCCTGTAAAGCGTTCACAACCTTTTTGCTCACTTTTTATAATTAATAAAGCTTTTTGAAAGTCAAATTGGTACTGGCACTTTTTTTCATTATCAATAATTAGATTCTTTTGCTCGGGAGTCGTGTAGGCAAGTAAAGATAAAGTTTGAGTCTCTACACGATTATTGGGATTACGATAAGCAATTCCTTCGATTTTTAACTTATCTTTATCCAGTTGATGAATCTGGATGTGAACAGGTTGTTTGGCTAAATCACCATGTTCAAATTTTAAATAGTGTTGTGTAAGCGTCTGATTCATTGAAGTATAAAAGTTTAAATCATCTAAACGAACATCAAATTGTTGCTGATAACAAATTTTCGATTTGCACTGTTGGATTTGATTAAGCCAAAGCTTTTGTGTGTCATGTAGTAGTTGAATTGGAGCATCAGTCACAAGATAAGCGGTTAAAAACTTATTATTCAGCTTAGTTCGTTGGTCTTGATACTGCTTAGAACAAATTTTTTTTCGCTCAGCATTCTGTGTTGTACAATTAATTGACGCGGCAAATACAAATGATGAGCAAAAACAACTCAATGTGATGATATAACCAGATTTCTTTAATTGATTTATTAAGGTGTTCAACAGCATAATCACTTATATGTTCAGCCTAATTTGCTCACTGTACTATAGCGAAATAGAAAGCCTGAATACAAGATTTGTTCAGTATATTGTAAAAGGAAAATCATATGGTTGCTCAAATTCGTATTGGACAAGGGATTGATGTACATGCTTTTGAAGAAGGCAATTTCGTTACTTTAGCTGGGATTAAAATTCCGCATACGCATGGTTTAAAAGCACATTCAGATGGTGATGTGGTCTTGCATGCATTGAGTGATGCTTTACTTGGCGCATTAGCATTGGGAGATATTGGGCAACATTTCCCAGATACTGATCCTGAGTATAAAGGAGCTGATAGCCGCATTTTATTGAAACACGTATATCAATTAATTTTAGATCGTGGTTATCATTTAAATAATGCTGATATCACAGTTGCGTGTGAACGTCCAAAGCTCGCAAAACATAATTTAGAAATGCGCCAAAGTATTGCTGATGTACTTGAAGTCGATATCACTCAAATTAGTATCAAAGCAACGACAACGGAACAACTAGGATTTACAGGTCGCCAAGAAGGCATTTTAGCAACAGCAACTGTCTTAATTTCACATCAAGCAAGATGATCTACATCCATTAATGATTGTTCAAGTTCAAGTGTTGCTTTACGACCTTGCAGTTGTAAAGTAATACTATGAATTAAACCAGTCCAAGTCTCATTCGGTTCCCAAATCTCATGAAGTAATGCTTGAGCTGTGGGCATATCTATATCCATATAAAATTGACGATATAAATACATCAAACTACTTACACGCATGTTTTTGGCACAATGCAGCCAAACAATTTCATTTTGAACAAGATGAGCAATTAAATCTAAAACGAATAAGCATTGTTCTGCACAAGGAAGATCCCAATCAATAGGAATATGAATGTAGTTTAAGCCTAAATCCAAGCAGATTTGGTCTTGTTTAGCTAAATGATTTTCTGATTTGCTCGTCGCAAGATTGATTACAGTACTACAGCCATATTCTTTAATTTGCAATAATTGTTCAGCGCTTGGCTGAGCAGAACTAAATAGATGCTCGTGCACCAAAGAAAAACTAGGAATTTCAGAAAGTGCTTGTTCGAGTGAAGTCATAATGTTCGCTTTGTAGTTATCAAAGTTTCAACCAAGAGAAGAAACTTCTTCTAATAAAAGATTTTTCTACTATAAGTGTTTTTATTTAAGTGTTCAATTTAGATCGCAAAAATAAAAACAGCATCATGATGATGCTGTTTTCTTTAGCTATTTAGTCTTTCTTTAAATTCTCATTTAATAAGAATTCCATTAATGCTTTTTGAGCGTGTAAGCGATTCTCTGCTTCATCCCAAACAACAGCATTTTTATGATCCAGCATGTGCTCAGAAATTTCTTCGCCACGGTGTGCTGGTAAGCAATGCATAAATAAACAATCTGGATGAGCCAGATCCATTAATTTTTCATTCACTTGGAAATCAGCAAATGCTTTTTCACGAAGCTTTTGTTCTTCTTCTTGCCCCATGCTTGCCCATACATCAGTTACGATCAGGTCAGCGTTAACTGCAGCATCTTCAGCTTTATTGAACACTTCGACACAATCGGCAAATTCAGTCAAAAACTCAGGTTTTGGTTCATAACCTTCAGGTGCAGCAATTTTGAGTTTAAAACCCATCATATGTGCTGCTTCAATGTATGAATTACACATATTATTGCCATCGCCAATCCAAGCAACCGTTTTACCTTTGATGCTTCCACGGTGTTCTTGAAAGGTTTGTAAGTCAGCAAGTAATTGACATGGATGATGGTCATCCGTTAATCCATTAATGACAGGAACTTTCGAATAAGAAGCAAAACGTTCAACAATATCATGGCCAAAAGTACGAATCATTACGATATCAAGCATGCTTGAAATGACACGTGCTGAATCCTCAATTGGCTCACCACGACCTAATTGAGTATCTCGTGGAGAAAGGAAAATTGCATTACCACCAAATTGGCAAATACCAGCTTCAAAAGAAATACGTGTACGTGTACTCGATTTCTCAAAAATCATTCCTAAGACTTTACCTACAAATGGTTGAAAAACCGTATTTGCATGTTGCATGCGTTTCAATTCTTGTGCACGGTCTAAAATGCGTTGCAACTCTAAAGTTGAAAGGTCTCGTAAAGTCAGGAAATGCCGAAGCGCCATAGTTACTCCCACAATAATTATTGAATAAAAACAATAATTAATTGTTATTTAATGGGTGGTGATAAAAAAGGAATTGACTACTATACTACACCACCTAAAAAATGCAAAAGAATTAGACTTTTTGATGAGCTTTTAAGAATAAATCAACGGAATAATTAATATAATCAGTTATTTCAGCGTCATTTGCTGATACTTCTAAACCCATTAAAAGTCGCCACTCAACATCACGTAGAATTCCGAAATACATCATGGCAGAGAAATGAGGGTTAGAGCAGTATATTTCATTGAGGTCGTGTGCCTGACCTAAAGCAAATGCAATCGTATTCTGTATATTTAAAGCACATTGGTCATAAAAATAGTGAGCTAACTGTATATCTTTTTGAGTTTGTTCTGTGAACATGCGCATAAAGGCAATATTTTCAGGTTGAATAATATGTTGATAAAAGCGTTGTAATGTTTGTACAAGGTATGTTTTTAAATTATTTTGTTCTGAAGTGTATGGAAAGCAAACACCTTTAAAAAACACTTCACGACGATAATCACAAATCGCAGTAAAAAGACCTTCTTTGTTGCCAAAATATTTATAAATAGAAGCTTTTGAGCCACCTGCATGATTGACAATATCATCCAAGGAAACCGCATCATAACCTTTTTCAAGAAATAAATCGGTTGCACATAGTAATAAGGCAAGGCGACGTTCTTGACCACGACGAGTTTGAGGTTGTTCGCAACTTGGGTAACAAATATCAGTCATTATATTCAATGAGCGTTGAGGGAATATTTTATTATAGCAAAAACCATATGTCTTGTATGGCTATGACATTAGATCATGTATCTAAACATCTCAATGTAAAAAAGCGAGTAATGTGATCATTACTCGCTTTTATGGACTATTTATGATTTATGCTGAACGAACTTCATCGTCTTCATCATCGTCTGTTGAATCCATGCCAAGTTCTTTAAGTTTGCGAGTAAGCGTGTTACGTCCCCAACCTAAAAGCTCTGCTGCATGGCGTTTGCGACCACGTGTTTGTTGTAAGGCTGCATTAATCAAAGTGCGTTCAAACATTGGTGTTGCGATATCTAAAATTTTCATTTCACCATTTTTTAACTTTTGAATCGCCCATTGAGCTAGTAGCTCATCCCAATGATGTACAGCAATTCTTTCAACTAAAGCTGGGCTTGTAGTTGATGCATCATTCGTCGATTTCTGTATAGCAACTTGTTTTAGCTCAGCAGGTAGATCTTCTGGATAGACTTCACGTCCAGTAATCATCACTGTTAACCAACGACAAGTATTTTCTAATTGGCGAACGTTACCTGGCCAAGGTAGTTGCTGCATATAGTCAGTTGTTTCTGTACGTAAGATTTTAGGACTAACACCTAATTCTTTACCTGCACGCGCCAAGAAATGTTGCGCAAGCATAGGAATATCTTCACTACGATGAGCAAGTTTCGGAATATGAATGCGAATCACATTCAGGCGATGGTACAAGTCCTCACGGAAACGACCTTCATTCACCAACTTCTCTAAGTCTTGGTGAGTTGCGGCTACAATTCTGACATCAACTTTAACTGGAATATGTCCACCAACACGGTAGAACTCGCCATCAGCAAGGACGCGTAGTAAGCGTGTTTGTGTTTCAAAAGGCATATCACCAATTTCATCAAGAAATAATGTACCGCCGTTGGCTTGCTCAAATCGACCTTGATGCTGAGTATTTGCACCTGTAAATGCACCTTTTTCATGCCCAAATAACTCAGTTTCAATTAAGTCTTTTGGAATAGCGGCCATGTTAAGTGCAATAAATGGTTTGGCGCGACGAGGTGAGTGCTTGTGTAATGCATGTGCGACAAGTTCTTTACCAGTACCTGATTCACCATTTATAAGAACCGTGATATGGGATTGAGATAGACGTCCAATGGCACGAAACACTTCCTGCATTGCAGGTGATTCACCAATAATTTCGGTTGATTGTAGAGGTGTCGTTGCTTTGGTTGCTTCTTGTTGTTGCAATTTGTTGATGTGTAAAATAGCACGATTGACCAAGGCTAGTGCTTCATCAATATCAAAAGGTTTCGGTAAATACTCAAATGCACCAGTTTGGTAACTTGAGACAGCAGATTCTAAATCAGAATGTGCTGTCATGATGATGACAGGTAGATCTGGATGCGTGTTTTTAACTTTAGACAAGAAAGTTAAGCCATCAATTCCAGGCATACGAATATCTGTCAAAATGACATCGGGTGCAGCATCATGCAAACGTTCGAGCGCTGTTTGTGCCTCTTCAAAGTTGGTGACGTCAAAACCTTCTTCTTTAAAAGTTTTTTCGAGTACCCAACGCATGGCACGATCATCATCAATTACCCAAATTTTATTTCGTGACACGGTCTGACTCCCAAGGTAAATATAAGCTAAATATGGTTTTTCCTGGAACGGATTGACACTCGATCATTCCGTTGTGTTGATGCATAATGTTTTGCGCGATACTGAGGCCAAGTCCTGTACCTTTTGCTCGTCCAGTAACAAGAGGGTAAAATACAGACTCTAATATGCTTTCTGGAACACCTGGTCCATTATCTTCGATATCAATTCTTATCGATGAGCGATTCAGAACACCGTTAATTGTGACTAAGCGTTGAATGCGCGTTCTTAAAATCAGCTCTGGTTCTGAATCAACAAAAAAATCTTTATTTTCAGTCATTGCTTGCACAGCATTTACGCTGATATTGAGCATAACTTGAATCAGTTGATCACGGTCAGCCATCACATCAGGTAAAGACAGGTCATAATCACGGGTAATCTTAATTTTTTTCTTCGTTTGGTTCACAATAAGTGAACGAACGCGCTCTAAAGGTTCATGCACATTAACCAGCTCATAGCTTGGTAATTGACGTGAACCAAGCATGGTATCTGCTAGATTGGTTAAGCGATCGACTTCACTAATAATAATGTCGGTAAACTCACGATAGCTTTCATCATTTAAGCTGCGAGCAAGTAATTGTGTTGCACCACGAATGCCCGCTAAAGGATTTTTAATTTCATGTGCCACGCCGCGGACTAGTTGGCGTGCAACTTGATGTTGTTGTACTAAATTTTCTTCTTTAGAAATTTTCAACATTCGATCAATTGGATTGAGTTCGATTAATAAAAGTGGGTGATAACTTTTACCTGCATTTAATTGTGAGACCGTATAATCCACATGGATTGGTTTAAAGTTCACATTAATTACAGCTTCGCGACGTGTGTAATGTTGTCCGCTTTCTAATGTATTTAATAAAGCTTCATGTGTATTAAATGAATCGTCATGTGCATGAAGTAGATTGAGCACAGGCTGACCTGATGCGCGAAGTAAACTAACATCGAATAATGCTTCACAAGCCGAATTTAAATAAAAAATATTAAGGTTACTATCGACCAATAATATGGCAGTGGTCAGATTATCTACGAGCAGTCGATAGTCGATAGTGTTATGTTGATCCATTTGTGAATCGTCCTGTTTTAAAATGGCGCAATAAATATCAATGTAGATGAATAGCCATTAACTTCTGAAATGTATTTAATGCAAAATGCAAGCCAACTTTGTATTAGCTAATTTTCAATAACTTAATTCATAAATAATGAGTTTATGCTGTATTTTTCACATAGATTGAGTTATTTCAATATTTTATCATGCTTTAAAATGGTGCGTTGTTGGGGTTTGTTTAAAATTTTGGTTGTATTTTGGTGCATTACACAAAGAGATGGCTTTGTAGCTATGCGGCAGCAAAGAAAAGTCATACAATACGCCGATTCAAGTGGAGCGCAGATTCATGAAGACCCCCAAAGTCGGTTTTGTATCTTTAGGTTGTCCTAAGGCATTGGTAGATTCTGAACGAATTTTAACTCAGTTAAAGACTGAAGGTTATCAAGTTGCATCAGATTACGACGGTGCAGATTTGGTTGTTGTTAACACCTGTGGTTTTATTGAATCTGCAGTGCAAGAGTCTTTAGATGCCATTGGCGAAGCCATGAGCGAGAACGGTCGTGTGATCGTTACAGGTTGCTTAGGTAAAGATGAAGATAAAATTCGTCAAATGCACCCAAATGTGCTTAAAGTTACAGGGGCGGCAGCTTATCAAGATGTAATGGAAGCTGTACATGAATATGTACCAGCTCCTCCCAAACATAACCCATTTATTGATTTAGTCCCAGAACAAGGTGTACGTCTAACACCAAAACATTATGCTTATTTAAAAATATCAGAAGGTTGTAACCATCGTTGTACTTTCTGCATTATCCCAAGTATGCGTGGTGATTTAGTTTCTCGTCCTGTGGGTAGTGTTTTAGATGAAGCATCAGCATTAAAACGTGCTGGTGTAAAAGAAGTATTGGTTATTTCTCAAGATACTTCTGCTTACGGTGTTGATACCAAATACAAGTTGGACTTTTGGAATGGTCAACCTGTAAAAACTAAGTTCTATGATATGTGTGAAGCACTTGGTCAGCTTGGTATTTGGGTGCGTTTACATTATGTCTATCCTTACCCACATGTCGATGCAGTCATTGACCTAATGGCACAAGGAAAAATCCTGCCATATTTAGATATTCCTTTTCAGCATGCCAGTCCGCGCATTTTAAAATTGATGAAGCGACCAGCCCATAGCGAAAATACATTAGAGCGTCTGAAATTGTGGCGTGAAAAATGCCCTGAATTGGTGATTCGCTCAACTTTTGTTGTGGGTTTCCCTGGTGAAACTGAAGAAGATTTCCAAATTCTATTAGAATGGTTAAAAGAAGCTCAATTAGATCGCGTGGGCTGTTTTACTTACTCGCCAGTAGAGGGTGCGACAGCGAATGATCTTCCTGATCATGTGCCAGAAGAGATCAAGCAAGATCGTTATGAGCGTTTCATGGAAGTTCAGCAAGCGATTTCTGCTGCAAAACTACAAAAACGTATTGGTCAGACGATGACAGTATTGGTTGATAGCTTGGAAGAAGAGTTTCCAGTTGCTGTTGCGCGTTCATATGCAGATGCACCAGAAATCGATGGCAACGTATTTGTTGAAGATATTGATAAAAATGTGATTAAAGCGGGTGATTTACTCGAAGTCGAAATCACGGATGCAGATGAATATGATTTATTTGCTAAGTTGATTCAGATTAAATCAGCTTGATATTGAATTAAATTGAAGAAATTTTGAGATTGGTCGGTTTGGAGTAAAGGTATGTCAGCTTCTAAAAATCCACGTTATGCACGAATCTTGCTAAAGCTTTCTGGTGAAGCTTTAGCAGGCAATAAAGATATGGGTATTGATGCCCAAGTATTAGATCAGATGTCACTTTCAATTGCACACTTGGTTGGTTTGGGTGTACAGGTTGGTATTGTTGTTGGTGGCGGTAACTTATATCGTGGTAGTCAGTTACAAAAAGATGGTCTTGTAGGTCGCGTAACAGGTGACCAAATGGGGATGTTGGCAACTGTAATGAATGGTTTGGCAATGCGTGATGCATTAGTTCGCCGTAATATCAAAACACGTTTAATGTCAGCACTTCCGATTGGCACAGTTGTTGAGTCTTACTCAAGTCGTGATGCAATTCGCCACCTAAGCCAAGGCGAAGTTTGTGTATTTGTTGCGGGTACTGGTAATCCATTCTTTACAACTGATACAGCTGCTTGTTTACGTGGTATTGAAATTGAAGCAAACCTCATCTTAAAAGCAACTAAAGTTGATGGTGTTTATAATAAAGATCCAAGTAAATATGATGATGCGGTTAAATATGATAATTTAACTTTCGATCAAGTTCTTGATGAAAAGCTTGGCGTGATGGATCTTACCGCAATTTGCTTATGCCGTGATCATAATGTCCCATTACAAGTATTCGATATGAATAAATCGGGTGCTTTACTTTCTGTTGTAATGGGTGAAAAAGAGGGTACTCACGTTACGAATTAATGTACGTGAGCCATAAAGCGCTTTATACTAATGTCTAAATATTTTGTAATACCTAATGAATAAGTAAGGAAGATCATATGATTAACGATCTCAAAAAAGATAGCGAACTGCGCATGAATAAAACACTTGACTCTTTGGAGCAAGGTTTTGCAAAAGTTCGTACTGGACGTGCGCACCCATCTATTTTAAATGGTGTGATGGTTCCTTACTATGGTTCTGATGTTCCATTAAACCAAGTTGCAAACGTAGGCCTTGAAGACTCACGTACACTCTTAGTACAACCATTTGAGCGTTCAATGGTTTCAGCGATCGATAAAGCAATTCGTGAAGCTGGTTTAGGATTGAACCCTATTACAGCCGACGCAATTCGTGTGCCAATGGCTGCATTGACTGAAGAAACGCGTCGCGATATGCAAAAAGTTGCACGTACTGAAGCTGAGAATGCAAAAGTTGCAATTCGAAACATTCGTCGTGATGTATTAGGTGATATCAAAGCATTGTTGAAAGAAAAAGAAATTTCTGAAGATGATGATCGCCGTGCATCAGAAGATATTCAGAAAATTACGGATAAATTCGTTGCTGAAGTAGAAAAGCGCTTGGCTGCGAAAGAAGCTGAATTAATGAAGGTCTAATTTTATGACCTTGCAAGAAGATCAACTTCTTCCTCAGCATGTTGCCATCATTATGGATGGCAACAATCGCTTTGCCAAAAAGATGCAAATGCAAAAAGGTGATGGGCATCGTGAAGGCAAAAATGTCTTGGATCCGATTGTCGAGCATTGTAAAGGTGTCGGCGTAAAAGCATTAACGGTTTTTGCATTTTCAAGTGAAAACTGGAATCGACCACAGTATGAAGTCGATTTACTCATGAAGTTGTTAGAAGATACGATTCATGAGCAACTTCCTCGTATGGAAAAATTTAATATTGCTCTACGCTTTATTGGTGACCGATCACGTCTCTCAGATCATTTAAGTGATTTGATGCAATATGCAGAACAAAAAACAGCAGCCTTTGATTCTATGACCTTAACTATTGCGATTAGCTATGGTGGTATGTGGGACATGGCCCATGCTGCAAAATGTATTGCTCAGGATGTTCTTGCTGGGAAAGTTCAAACAAATCATATAAATGTTGATTTATTTGATAAATATGTCAGTCTAAATGACCTGCCTGCTGTGGATTTATTAATTCGTACAGGGGGGGATTATCGCCTTTCGAATTTCTTATTGTGGCAAGCTGCATATGCTGAATTGTACTTTACAGAAACTTTATGGCCAGAGTTTACAGTCGAAGAGTTGGATTACGCATTTCGTGTTTTTTCAGGACGTGAACGACGTTTCGGTAAGACGACAGAACAGATTCAACAAGCGAAAATAGAGAATTAATAATGTTAGAGCGGATTATTACCGCATTGGTGTTAGTTGCTGTTGTTTTAAGTTGCATGTTTGCGACGCAATCACATTATCCAATGTTTGTGCTTATGATTTTAGCAGCTGGGGTTGCAGGCTATGAGTGGTTTAAGCTTATGCCTCATAAAGAAGCTATTGTTTCAAAACCTAAGGCTTGGATATATGGTATATGTGTAGCATCGGTTTCAACACTCGCATTATTTTTTGATGATGTTGCATTGTTGCTATGGGCAGCATCTATTCTTACGTGGCTAGGTAGTATTTACTGGGTTAAAAGCTTTCCAGAATCAGATAATTGGTACAATGTATCACTGTATGCAATTGGTTTTATTCTAATTTCTGCAGCAGTGACTGCGCTTTATGCAGTTTGGCATAGCTCACCTTGGTGGCTGATGTATTTGTTCTTGTTAGTTTGGGGGGCAGATAGTGGTGCATATTTTGTTGGTCGTAAATTTGGTAAAAGAAAACTTGCTCCTACAGTAAGCCCAAATAAATCGGTTGAGGGATTGTATGGTGGTATTGCAACAACAGTTGTGATTATGTTGGTTGTACAATATTTCTATTTAAACTTAACTGTAATACAGCTTATCTTATTCCTGATTCTTTCTATTATTACCGTTTTTGCATCAGTATTAGGTGACTTGTTTGAGTCAATGATCAAACGTCGTGCAGGCATTAAAGACTCAGGGCGTGTACTTCCTGGGCATGGTGGAGTATTAGATCGAATTGATTCACTTCTTGCTGCCGCGCCTATTTTTGCAACTGGTATGTATGTATTGGTAAAACTTATTGGTGTAGATCTATAAATGACACAGGCTGTTTGTATATTGGGTGTTACGGGCTCTATTGGGCAAAGTACCTTAAAAGTATTGGCGCGACACCCAGACCAATACTCTGTTTATGCGGTTTCTGCATATAGTCGTTTAGATGAACTGGTAGAAATATGTAAAAAATACAGCCCTAAAATAGTGGTTGTTCCGAAAATAAAAGCTTTAGAACTAGAGCAGTGTTTAAATCAAGAAAACCTAAAAAATATTGAAATTTTAACAGATGAAGCGGGTTTGATAGCCATTGCTGAACATGATGCAGTTGATATTGTTATGGCTGCAATCGTCGGTGCTGCTGGCTTATTACCGACACTTGCCGCAGTCAAAGCAGGCAAACGTGTGTTACTTGCAAACAAGGAAGCCTTGGTGATGTCAGGTGACATCATGATGCAGGCAGCACGTGATCATAATGCTTTATTGCTTCCTGTCGATTCAGAGCATAATGCGATCTTTCAGTCATTACCACACAATTATTTACAGATTGAGAGAACAGGTGAGCCACAACTCGGCGTGTCTCAGGTTTTATTAACAGCTTCTGGTGGTCCATTTCTTAATCATTCTTTAGAACAATTACATGATGTAACGCCTCAACAGGCTTGTAAGCATCCAAATTGGTCTATGGGACAAAAAATTTCGGTAGATTCAGCGACTTTGATGAATAAAGGTTTGGAATTGATCGAAGCGTGTCATTTGTTTTCAATATCAGAACATTTTGTTACAGTTGTTGTTCATCCACAAAGTATTATTCATTCCATGGTGCAATATGTGGATGGATCAACTTTGGCACAAATGGGTAACCCAGACATGTGTACGCCAATTGCGCACGCATTGGCATGGCCGCAACGCTTAAAGACGGATGTTCCTGCTTTAAATCTGTTTGAAACAGCTCAATTAAATTTTCAGGCACCTGATAATATTAAGTTCCCAGCTTTAAGTTTAGCTCGTCAAGCAATGCGTGCTGGTGGGTTGGCTCCTACAATTTTGAATGCTGCCAATGAAATTGCGGTTGCTGCATTTTTAAAAGGGCAAATTCGATTCACTGAAATTACGCAAGTGGTCGAGCATACTTTACAAGCTGTACAAAATGCTAAAGCAGAAAGCATAGACATCATTTTGCAGACTGATATGATCGCAAGAGGTATTGCAGAGAAGTACATCGTGGGTATAGGGGGGTAAATCGTATGAGCGCACTATTTATGATTGTTGCAGCGATTTTATTATTAGGCCCACTGATCGCGATTCATGAGTTTGGTCATTATTGGGTCGCACGTAAATTAGGTGTTAAAGTTTTAGTCTATTCTATTGGCTTTGGACCCACTTTGCTTAAATGGCAATCGAAAAAATCAGGTATACAATACCAGCTTTCAGCATTGCCGTTAGGTGGTTACGTTAAAATGCTTGATGAACGTGAAGGTAATGTTGCAGAGCAAGATTTACCTTATGCGTTTAATCGTCAGTCACCTTGGAAACGTATCGCAATTGTTGCTGCTGGGCCGTTGATTAATTTAATTTTTGCGGTTTTATTGTTTTGGATTTTATTCTTACCTGCTCAGGAACAATTAAATACACGTATTGGTAAGATTGTACCGAATACACCTGCTGCTCAAGTCAATTTACATGTTGGCGATAAAGTAGTAATGGTTGATGGTCAAACGACACCAACATGGGAAAAACTAAACTATGCTTTAGTCAATCGTGTTGGAGAGACAGGCCAAGTTTCAATTGTTGTTGAGCGTACTGGAACTGAAAAACAGTTTAGCTTACCGATTAAAGATTTTCTAAAAGATCAGAGCCAATCGCCTTTAGATGAGTTAGGGTTTTTACCTTATCGTCCTGTGATTCCAGCGATCGTAAAAGAACTGAGTACTGATGGCGCTGCTATACGTCAAGGTATGAAAGTCGGAGACAAAATTGTTGCGATTAATAACGTTGCAATGAAAGATTGGTTTGATGTCGTTGATGTTGTACAAAATTCACCTGAAAAACTCTTAAATATTGATGTACTACGTCAAGGCAAACTGGTTCATTTACAAGTGATGCCTCAAGGCCAACGTGACAATATGGGTAATATGAGTGGTGTTCTCGGAGTGAAAAGTGATGCAGGTAAAATCACAATTCCGAATGAATATAAACAAACCATTCAGTATTCACCTGTAGAAGCTTTCGGGGTTGCTGTTGAAAAAACAACACAATTGTCAGGTATGATTTTTAGTTCGATTACTAAAATGGTACGTGGACTAATTGGATTGGATAACTTATCAGGTCCTATTACGATTGCTAAAGTTGCAGGGCAGAGTGCTGAAATGGGGTGGCAAACCTTTATTTCTTTTATGGCATTGATGAGTGTTAGTTTAGGAATTTTAAATTTATTACCAATTCCGATGCTTGATGGCGGTCATTTAGTTTATTACTTTATTGAAGCAATACGTGGTAAACCTGTTTCTGAACAAATACAGATGTTTGGTCTAAAAGTTGGTATGGTACTGCTCGGTAGCATGATGCTTTTGGCTTTATTTAACGACTTCATGCGTTTATAAAAAACGCAAACGGAATTTAACTTACTGGAAAATATATGGGCATGCGTCACACACATTTATTAATGCCTTTGGCACTGGTTAGTGCGATGGCAGTGGTACAACAAGCATACGCAGCAGATGAGTTTCTTGCACAAGATATACGAATTGATGGCCTCGTGCGTTTAACACCTGCAAGTATCTATTCTATGTTACCAATAAATAGTGGCGATAGAGTAAGTGATCCAATGATTGCTGAGGCGATCCGTACTTTATATGCTTCAGGTCTATTTGATGACATTAAAGCCTATAAAGAAAAAGACGTATTGGTGTTTAAAGTTGTAGAGCGTCCAATCATTTCAAAATTGGAATTCAAAGGTAATAAGCTGATTCCTAAAGAAGCCTTAGAGCAAGGCTTAAAGAAAATGGGGATCGCAGAGGGCGAAGTCTTTAAGAAGTCGGCATTGCAGATCATTGAGACTGAGCTTGAGCAGCAATATACGCAACAAGGTCGTTATGATGCTGATGTAACGGTGGATACCATTGCTCGTCCAAATAACCGTGTAGAACTCAAGCTTAATTTTAATGAAGGTACTGCTGCAAAAGTATTTGATATTAATATCATTGGTAATACTGTATTTAGTGATAGTGATATTAAGCAAGCTTTTGCAGTTAAAGAAAGCGGTTGGGCTTCTATTGTTACACGTAATGATCGCTATGCACGTGAAAAAATGGCAGCAAGCTTAGAAGCCTTACGAGCTCTATATCTAAATAAAGGTTATATCAACTTTAATATTATCAATTCACAACTCAACATCAGTGAAGATAAAAAACACATTTTCATTGAGGTCTCAGTTGACGAAGGTAGTCAGTTTAAGTTTGGTGAAACCAAATTCTTAGGCGATGCACTCTATAAACCTGAAGAATTAAAAGCACTAAAATTATATAAAGATGGTGAAACTTATTCACAAGAAAAAGTAAATGCTGTTAAGCAGTTGCTACTTCGCAAATATGGTAATGCAGGTTATTACTATGCAGAAGTGAATGTTGTACCTGAAATTAATAATCAAACAGGCATTGTAAATCTAAATTATTATATTAATCCTGGTCAGCAAGTAACAGTTCGTCGTATTAACTTTACTGGAAATAGTAAAACAGCGGATGAAGTATTACGTCGTGAAATGCGCCAAATGGAAGGTGCTTTAGCAAGCAATGAAAAAATTGATTTATCAAAAGTACGTTTAGAACGCACAGGTTTCTTTAAAACTGTTGATGTAAAACCTGTTCGTGTACCTAATTCTCCAGACCAAGTTGATTTAAATGTAGATGTTGAAGAGCAACATTCTGGCACAACGACATTAGCAGTAGGTTATTCTCAGAATGGTGGTATTACTTTCCAAGCAGGTTTAAGCCAAACCAACTTTATGGGTACTGGAAATCGTGTTGCGATTGATTTATCTCGTTCAGAAACGCAAGACTATTATAACTTAAGTGTGACGGACCCATATTTTACTATTGATGGTGTTAGTCGTGGTTACAACGTTTATTATCGAAAAACGAAGTTAAGTGAGAACTATAACGTTAATAACTATGTTACTGATAGTGTCGGTGGTAGTTTAAGTTTTGGGTATCCAATTGATGAAAATCAGAGTATTAGCGCTTCTTTAGGTATCGATCAAACTAAAGTAAGAACAGGTCCAAGTGTATCTACATACATTCGTGATTATTTGTTGGCAAATGGTGGTAAAGCAACTGCACAGAACACTTATTGTCCTGAAGACCAATTAGATAAAGATTTAGATGGTAACTATACAGGTAAATGTAAGCCAGGTGGTGAGATTACTTATAATAGTGCTTTCGAGGGTAGTTTCCTAACTTATACTTTGAACCTAGGTTGGTCATATAATACTTTAAATAGACCGCTTTTCCCAACTTCAGGTATGTCGCACCGTGTTGGTCTAGAAGTAGGCCTTCCAGGTAGTGATGTTG
Source organism: Acinetobacter sp. AG1 (assembly GCF_001005525.1). Lineage (NCBI taxonomy): Bacteria > Pseudomonadati > Pseudomonadota > Gammaproteobacteria > Moraxellales > Moraxellaceae > Acinetobacter > Acinetobacter sp. AG1. The sequence continues at coordinate 65,389 of NZ_LBMZ01000118.1, forward strand.
ACTATCAAAAAATGACTTATGATGCTCAGGCATTCAAATCATTGCCGATGGGATTTGTACTTAGAGGCTATGGTAAATTAGGTTATGGTAATGACCTACCATTCTATAAAAACTTCTATGCGGGTGGTTATGGATCTGTTCGTGGTTATGACAATAGCTCACTTGGACCTAAATACCCAAGTGTGATTTTCCAAGCAACTGGTAAAAATGACCCGAGCCCAGAAGAAGTTGGGGGGAATGCTTTAGTTCAATTTGGAACAGAATTGGCGCTTCCTTTACCATTCAAAGGAGATTGGACACGTCAAGTTCGACCTGTACTTTTTGCCGAGGGTGCTCAGGTATTTGATACGCAATGTAATGTACCAAAAGGTAATATATTAGTAGGTGCTAGTACTGTTGATATCAAACAATATTGTAATGATAACTACAAGTTCGATTTTGGCAATATGCGTTATAGCGTTGGTGCAGGTTTCACATGGATTACGATGATTGGTCCATTATCATTAAGTTATGCTTATCCGCTTAATGATAAGAGTGGCGATAATACCAAATCTATTCAATTCGAAATTGGTCGTACTTTCTAAGTACGGCCCTTAAGCTCTTAAAATATAAAAGGACGAAATAATGAAAAAATTAATGATGTTGATGTTAGGCTTAGGTTTAACGGTTTCTGCTATGACGAATGCTGCTGGTATAGGTGTTGTTGATCTAGCTCGCGTAGTTGAAAGTAGCACATATCTTAAACAACAAAATGCTGCTCTTGGCCAATCAGTTAAACCAACATCGACGCGATTAGAACAATTAGGTAAAGAATTGGAAACTATGCAGCAAAAAGCGCAAACTGATGGTCCTAAGATGAATCAGGCTGATATTCAAAAAATGACTGCGCTGTATCAAGCTAAGTTAAATGAGTTCAATACAACTCAACAGGGCTTACAGACTAAAGTACAGTCTACATTACAGTCAATGAACACTGCATTTGAAGGAAAAGTGAAGCAAGCAGCTGAGCAATTAAGAAAAGAAAATAATTTAGATCTTATTTTGAATAAAAATTCAACAATTGCCTCTGACGCTCAGTATGATTTAACTGATAAAATGATCCAAAAGGTTAACGCACTGAAATAATCAATGAATAGACGTACTTATCGTTTAGAAGAAATAGCTCATCTTGTAAAAGGTGAGCTTTTTGGTGATAAAGATTTTAAAATTTCTAATTTGTCTAGTTTGGAACAGGCACAAAATCATCACATTTGTTTTGTAAATGGTGAAAAATATTTAGCACAAGCTGAAGCAAGTGAAGCAGGTGTTTATATTGTGACAACTGCATTAAAACAACAATTATCATCGAAGCAAAATTTTATCGTTGTAGAAAATCCTTATCTCGCTTTTGCAACTCTTACACATTTATTTGAGAAGAAAATTTTTCAAAGAGGTATCGAAAGTACTGCTCAAATTCATCCTTCTGCAATTGTGGCTGATAATGCTTATATAGGGCACTATGCTGTCATTGGTGAGCATTGTGTTATTGGACATAATACAATTATCCAAGCACATGCTTTTATTGATGATGAAGTTGAAATTGGTAATGACTGTTTCATTGATGCGCATGTCACGATTACTGGTGGTGCAAAGTTAAAAGATCGGGTTCGTATTCATGCGAATACTGTGATTGGATCAGAAGGTTTTGGTTTTGCACCTTATCAAGGAAAATGGCACCGTATTGCTCAACTCGGTTCGGTAAGAATCGGTAATGATGTCCGTATTGGTTCAAATTGTAGTATTGATCGTGGCGCATTAGATGACACAATTTTAGCAGATGGCGTCATTATTGATAACCTTGTGCAAATTGCTCACAATGTTCAAATTGGAGAGAACACTGCGATTGCAGCGAATTGTGGAATTGCAGGAAGTGCTAAAATTGGCAAAAACTGTATCATGGGTGGAGCATCAGGGGTTGTTGGTCATCTTGAAATTACCGATAATGTCACTCTTACTGCAATGTCAATGGTCACAAAAAATATTTCTGAACCTGGAACGTATTCTTCTGGAATGGGATTATTTGAAAATAGTCATTGGAAAAAGACAATTGTTCGCCTAAGACAATTAGCAGATGTGCCATTGACCCAAATCACTAAAAGGCTTGATCATATGCAAGCTCAATTAGAGTCCCTTGAATCAACCTTTAAGTTACATAAATAATTTATTATGACTGAGTCTACATCTCCAGCATTTACAATGCCTGAATTACCCATGGATATTCTTACGATTCGTGAATATTTACCACATCGTTATCCTTTTTTACTTGTTGATAGAGTTACAGAAATAACTGAGAATAGTATTGTCGGCTATAAAAATGTCTCTATTAATGAAGAGTTTTTGCAAGGGCATTTCCCGACATACCCAATTATGCCGGGTGTGTTGATTATTGAAGCTCTCGCACAGGTCTCAGGAATATTAGGCTTTGTATTGACAAATCAAAAGCCAAAAGAAGGATCATTGTTCTTATTTGCTGGCGCAGAAAAAGTAAGATTTAAGAAACAAGTTGTTGCTGGTGACCAGCTTGTCTTAAAATCAGAACTAGTGATGCAAAAACGTGGCATTTACAAGTACAATTGTAAGGCTAGTGTCGACGGTATTGTCGCTGCAACAGCAGAGATCATTATTTCCCACCAAAAAATTGAGCAGACATGAGTAGTCAAAACCTAATTCACCCAACCGCAATTATTGACCCATCTGCAGAAATTGCATCTGATGTACAAATTGGACCTTATTGTATTGTTGGTCCGAATGTAACGATTGATGCTGGGACTAAATTACGTTCACATGTGGTAATTGGCGGTTTTACGAAAATTGGAAAAAATAATGATATTTTTCAGTTTTCGAGTGTCGGTGAAATTTGCCAAGATTTAAAGTATCAAGGTGAAGAGACATGGCTAGAAATAGGGGATAATAACTTTATTCGTGAACATTGTACTTTGCATAGAGGTACGGTTCAGGATAATGCAATAACAAAAATTGGTAGTCATAACTTATTTATGGTGAATACCCATATTGCGCATGATTGTGTAATTGGTGATCACAATATTTTTGCCAATAATGTGGGCGTTGCAGGTCATGTCCATGTAGGTAATCATGTTATTGTAGGCGGTAATGCGGGTATTCATCAGTTCTGCCGTATTGACTCATATAGTATGATTGGTGGAGCAGCTTTAATTCTTAAGGACGTTCCTGCTTACGTGATGGCATCTGGTAATCCTGCACATGCTTACGGTATGAATATTGAAGGCATGCGACGTAAAGGTTGGACTCGAGATACGATTCAAGGTTTAAGAGAAGCATACAAGCTGATTTATAAGGCTGGTTTAACCACTGAGCAAGCTATTGAGCAGATTCGTAGCGACATACTGACGAAGACGCCTGAAGCACAATTGTTTATTGATTCACTAGAAAAGTCTACACGCGGTATTGTCCGTTAAAATTTAGAAAATAAAAAAAGACACTGAGGTGTCTTTTTTTATTTTCTAATTTTCTGCTTCGATAAATTGTTGTCGATATTGCTTGGGTGATACTTCAAAAGTTCGTTTGAATGCTTGGCTAAAGGCTGTTTCAGAAGAATAGCCCACTTTATTTGCAATCAGATGAATGGAATAATTACTTTTACGTAAATACTGGCTCGCTAAGCGCATACGATGTTGTTGTAGATAAGCCAAAGGAGATTCTCCGATCACCTCATGAAATAAACTTGCAAATTTTGAACGCGACATGCAGCATTGTTCTGCAAGGGCTTCAACTGTCCACGCATCTTCAGGATGGTTATGAATTGCAGCAAGGCTATTGCTGAGTTCAGGATGATTTAAAGCGCTTAGCCATCCATGTTGATTTGAGATCTGTTGAATATGATCTCTGATACATTTGATCAATAAAATATTTACAAGATGATCAATAATAATATCTCTGCCTGCCTGAATATTTTGTGTCTCTAACGCTAAAAAGTGCAAACCAATTTGTAACCATTCAGGTGCTGTATTTTCTCCGTGTTGAATATGAATGATTGAAGGTAACGCTTGAATAAAAGGGCGTGCCATGATGGTGTCAATCTGACAACGAACACTTAAAATAAGATTTTTCTCTGACGAATCTGTACCGAACTCAATAGCATCTTCTTTATGTCCATCAAACAATTTTGAAATATCGACTGCATTCACAAGCTTTGTGATGGAGTTATCTGCACCCGTATGTGCTGTTCCAGAAGGAATTAGGACAATTTCACCAGCATGAGCAGTTAAACTATTTTGTGAATCAATTTGAATGAAAACTGAACCAACTAAAACAATGTATACGATAAGTGCTGTTTGATCTTGGCACGTAAAACTCCATTCTCCTTGAGTTTTCAAGTAGATATATTCCGTATGGTTTAAATGAATATCAGCAAATATTTTACTTAAAGCATCCATATGATTTTTAAATTATGTATTCATTGTAAATTATAGAGAGCTATCCCAATAACTCAATATGTGTTTTTAGGACAAAAACATGGAAGATTATGCCAAAGACTTTCACATAGGTTTTTTGGACGCTTGCAACTGTCATGAAACTCATAATTCATCAAAATATACATATATATACAAAGACATGGATAAGATGATGAATGCACCAGTAAATGTTGAGCAAGAACTTACGCCAGTAAGCATTCCAAAATCGAAAACTGAATTGGATCGTAAACGTTATTTATGGGCAATTAGCCCAGCTTTACCTGCAATTGGCATTGGTATTTTAGCAGGTTATCAATTTGCGCCTCGTCCATTGAAAAAAATCTTTGCATTAGGTGGGCCAATTGTTTTGCACATCGTTATTCCAGCAATTGACACATTGATTGGAAAAGATGCAAATAACCCAACTGATGAAGATATTAAACTACTTGAAAAAGATCCGTATTATTCACGCTTAGTGAAAAGCTTTCTTCCATTACAATATGCAGCTAATTTTTACGCATGTTATTTATCTAGCCGTAAAGAAACTTCGTTTATCGATAAAATCCTATTGGGTATTTCAATGGGTGCGATCAATGGTATCGCAATCAATACTGCACATGAGCTTAGCCATAAACATGATCGTATAGATCATATTCTTTCTCATCTTGCTCTTGTGCCAACAGGATATAATCACTTTCGTGTAGAACATCCGTATGGACACCATAAACGCGCTGCGACACCTGAAGATCCAGCATCTTCACAAATGGGTGAAACATTCTATGAGTTCTGGCCACGTACAGTAATTGGTTCTTTTAAATCGGCTATTGAAATTGAAACCAATCGTTTGAAACGTAAAGGTAAAGAATTCTGGTCAACTGAAAATGAATTATTGCAAGGCTGGGGAATGAGTGCTGCCTTTCATGGTTCAATGATTGGATTATTTGGTAAAGGTGTAATTCCTTATTTAGCGACTCAAGCTTTTTACGGTATTAGCTTGTTTGAAATCATTAATTATATTGAACATTATGGTTTAAAACGTCAAAAAGATAAAAATGGTAAATATGAACGTACGATGCCAGAGCATAGCTGGAATAATAACAATATTGTGACCAACTTATTCTTGTATCAATTACAGCGTCATTCAGATCATCATGCTTATCCAACACGTCCATTCCAAGCACTGCGCCATTTTGATGAAGCACCGGAATTACCTAGTGGTTATGCAACAATGTTATTACCAGCATTAATTCCACCACTATGGTCAAAAATGATGGATAAGCGTGTATTTGATCACTACAAAGGTGATTTGAATAAAGCCAATATCTATCCAAAACGTCGTGCAAAACTATTTAAGAAATTTGGTGTAGTGGATCAATCTTTAGTTGAAACTTCAGTTGAAGCCGTGGCAGCCGAATAACTTAAAACTTTCCCAAAAGTAGAGCACTGATGATTTATCCTCAGTGCTTTTTTATTTTCTTGTATTAAAACTTTAACAAAATAAGGATTCAGAACTTCGTTGCTGTATATCTAATACCTATAAAATAATTTTGTAATTGGTTCTATGAGGCAGTAATGACAAAACATTATGATTATATTGCGATTGGTGGTGGTAGTGGTGGAATTGCATCAGTTAACCGTGCTGCAATGTATGGAAAAAAATGTGCTCTCATTGAGAAAGATGAAATAGGTGGCACCTGCGTCAATGTCGGCTGTGTGCCTAAAAAAGTCATGTGGTATGCAGCACATATTGCTGAATCAATTCAAAAATATGGTCCTGATTATGGCTTTAACAGTAAAGTTGAATCTTTCGATTGGCAGACTTTAATTAACAATAGACAGGCTTACATCAATCGTATTCATCAGTCATATCAAAATAGCCTAAGTAATAATAAGATTGATCTTATTCATGGTGCGGCTCATTTTATTGATAAAAATACTATCGAAGTCAACGGTGAGAAATTCACAGCAGATCATATCCTGATTGCAACCGGGACACAGCCATCATTGCCTGATATTGATGGTGTTGAATATGGCATTGATTCGAATGGTTTCTTTGAACTAACGGCTTTACCTAAAACTACTGCCGTGATTGGTTCGGGTTATATTGCAGTTGAGTTGGCAGGGGTACTCAATTCTTTAGGTTCACAAGTTGGATTATTTATTCGTAAAGATCTACCTGTTCGACGTTTTGATTCTTTCTTGAGTGAAACTTTGGTTGAAGTGATGCAAACAGATGGAATTACTATACATACACAAGCTGTTCCTAAAAAAATCACCAAGAATGCCGATGGCTCTGTAGTGCTTCATTTAGAAAATGGTGAAAGTCATACTGTCGACTGCTTAATTTGGGCAACAGGCCGTGAGCCAAATACGGCGAGCTTGAATTTAGAAAAAGCCAATATACAGCTCGATGATCGAGGATATATTCAAGTCGATAAATTCCAGAATACATCCCAAACAGGCATTTATGCGGTGGGAGATATTACAGGGAAAATGGAGCTTACACCTGTCGCAGTTGCAGCGGGTCGTAAATTGTCTGAGCGATTATTCAATCATAAGCCAGATGAGCATTTAGATTACGATAATATTCCAACGGTTGTTTTCAGCCATCCTCCGATTGGAACAGTAGGGATAACAGAGCAAGAAGCGATTGAGAAATATGGTCAGCAAGCTGTGAAAGTTTATAATTCATCATTTACTGCGATGTATAGCGCCATTACGCAACATCGTCAGCCGACCAAAATGAAGCTAGTCTGTGTGGGTGAAAATGAAAAAATTGTCGGTATCCACGGTATCGGTTTTGGAATGGATGAAATTCTTCAGGGTTTTGCTGTTGCTTTAAAAATGGGAGCGACGAAAAAAGACTTTGATAATACTGTTGCAATTCATCCTACCTCAGCCGAAGAGTTTGTGACGATGCGATAGCGCGCTATATGAAAATAAAAAGGACGTAAATAACGTCCTTTTTAAATTTTTTGTTTAAATGGGTATTTATTTCAATTCACTCGAAGATTTACCCAATTCACGACGAGCAATAATGAGCTGTTGAATCTGTTGTGTACCTTCAAAAATATCAAGGATTTTTGAGTCACGTGCCCATTTTTCTAATAACTCATCTTCACCATAGCCCACGCTTGCAGCTAATTCGACGCATTTGAGAGTAATTTCATTACCTACACGCCCAGCTTTTGCTTTAGCAATGGAAGCTTCTTTAGAATTGGGCTTTTTATTGTCAGCCATCCATGTGGCTTTAATCATAAGTAGACGAGCAGCTTCCCACTCAGCTTCCATACGGTAGATTTGAGCAGCTAAATTTGATGTTTGCAAATAAGGCGTTTTGTAGTCTGGATCAAGCTGATCTTTAAAAATTTCTTTAATACGTTCTAAAGATGCCTTTGCACAACCGATTGCCATGGCTGCAACAAGTGGACGAGTGTTATCAAAAGTTTCCATAACACCAGCAAAACCTTTAGCAACATCAATTTCTGGATTACCCAATAAATTTGCAGCAGGTACGCGACAGTCAATAAAACTAATCACGGCTGTGTCAGAAGCTTTAATTCCCAGTTTATGTTCAAGGCGTTCTACTTTCATGCCAGCCGTACCTTTTGGCACGACGAAAGATTTGATTGCTGCACGACCAAGTTTTTTATCTAAGGTTGCCCAAACCACAACCGAGTCTGCACGATCACCAGAAGTGACAAAGATTTTTTCACCGTTTAAGATGTAATCATCACCATCTTTGGTTGCTGTTGTACGAATAGCCGCTGAGTCTGAACCACAACCAGGTTCAGTAATTGCCATAGCAGCCCAAGTCCCTTTGAAACGTTCAAGTTGTTCATCATTTGCAACTGCTGCAATGGCAGAGTTGCCTAAGCCTTGACGTGGCATACTGAGCAGTAAGCCTGTATCACCATAACACATTTCAATAATGCCAAGCGCTGCAGACATGTTGCCGCCATTCACAATGGCATCTGGGTTCGCTGTACCTCGTTTACTCGCATTGGCTGCACCGACACCTTCGCCACTTTCATTCATGCCATCTAATAGCGCAGCGAGCATATCGAGTTCTTTTGGATATGCATGTTCTGCTTTGTCATATTTACGTGAAATAGGGCGTAATACATTCAATGCTGTTTCATGCGCCTGATCAATCAACATTTTAAATTTTTTCGGATTTTGTAAGTTCATTCTTATTCTCCAAAATTAAGCATGTAAGCCAGAATGTAAGATAGCGGTTGCGCGTAGATCACGATACCAACGCTCTACAGGATGCTCTTTGGTAAAACCATGACCACCTAAGATTTGAACGCCATCTGTACCGATTTTCATTGATTTTTCGGCACAAAGTAATCGAGCAAGATAGGCCTCGCGATGGAAAGGTTTACCAGCTTCAGCCAAGCTTGCCGCATTTAAAACCAACATACGCATGGCATCAATTTCAATGGCCATATCGGCAATCATGAAAGCAACACTTTGACGATGAGAGATAGGTTCGCCAAAAGCAGTACGTTCATTTGCATATTTAATACAGTAAGCTTTGATTGCTTCACCTGTACCAATCGCCATGGCGCACCACATTAAATTTCCAAGGTCGACAAATGCAGTGTAATCAAAATCAGCATCGCCTAAGCGTAAAGCTGGTGTTTGATTGAAGTGAAGTGTTGCTGTTTCAGTTGCTTTTAATCCCATTGCTGGATTAGCTTTGATTGCAATCGTTTCATTTGACTGCACAACAAAAATATCAGGTTGACCGTTAAACTCGGCACTTACAAGGAATACATCCGCAGTATCACCTAGAATAACTAAGGTTTTTTCACCTGTAATGTAGAATTGACCGTTTGCTTCAGTTGCAGTTGTTTTTAACTGATATGGATTAAATGCAGGAGTCGCTTCTTGAAATGCAAATGTTGCGGTAACGTCAGTATCTTCAGCAAACACAGGCAAATACATCGATTGAACTTGTGTTGAACCCCAACGGGTAATTGCATTAATAACGCTAAATGTGCTGAGCAGACCTGCTGTTAAACTGAAATCACCTTTAGCTAAACTTTCTGCGATTAGTATATTACTCACAATATTTTGTTCAGCGGCAACACCACCTAATGCTTCAGGTAAAGCATAGTTGTTCAAACCTAAGTCGACCAAATGTTGCCAAAGTTGTTCTGGGAATTGTGCTTGATGATCAGCTTCATGCGCTAAAGCATATAAAACTTCTTCAGCGAATTGAGACATTGCATCGACAGTCATTTGCTGTTCTTCAGTAAGGCTGAGATCAAACAAATTTTTATTAACTTGATTCGGGAGGCGTTGCTTATCAATTGCTTGTGGTTTAAAAGCTTTTTGTGTTTTATTCAGTACTTTAAAACCTGTTTTTGATCCTTGATATAATGATTTCTCTACAAATTTTCTTAATTTGAGTTGATCTAATACTTCGCTTCCTGCGATTTTAGTGATCAAAGATAGCCCAAAGCCTTGAGCTTTATTCATCATATTCGACATGATTTTATCCTAGAGGATGGTTGTAAAATTATGCTGACATGCTCTAGTCAAAAAAACTATGTCTTGTTTGACGTGCTAAATTAAGAAAGATAAAGGGTAAAATGATTCGTATATGGATTTTATATTATTGTTTTTAAATGAATAAAAAAAATATCAGGAAAATAAATTTTAAAAAAATTGACCAAACTGACAAATCAGATTGGTCAAAATGACTTTAGGTATAGCGCTTATGCAAACTGACGAATCATTTTTCGTACATTTGTCTTTGCTTCGATCACGGTCATAAACGTATATGCACCAATAAACTTACGGCTAATAAACATAAATTCTTTTGGTGGAACAGAGAAATAACGTGATGCCATTGATTGTGCTGCTTGTTGCATTACACGACTATGGAGTTGGCTTTTTTTCCAATCGTAGCGGTCTTGGTCATCCATTACACCAGCTGGCATATTCGGATTATTACTTGGGCAACTAAAGGCCTCGGTCGCAATCAAGAACACATCTGCCATACCAGGTTTTATACTTTCTGGCATTCCATCAAAAAACTCATAACCTGTCATAGCTTTGACCATTGCAGTTTTATCATGGTCATAGCCTGCATGAATAAGATTCCGTGCTACAGCAAGTAAGTTGTCATCAAATTGACGAATCGCCCCGAAATCAAGTAAAACGATTTTATCCTTTACATCATCGCCGTTGCCCAAACGAACAAGGTAATTACCAAAGTTCGGATCAGTTTGCATTTCCCCCCATTCAAATAATTCACGTACTGCAATTTCCAGAGAAGCTTCGCCTAATTGGTTACGACGTTCTTGGGGGAGGGAAAGCATTACCGGACTATTGATTGGTACACCGCGCTCGAAGGTCATGCACAACACTTTATCAGAGCAAAATTCATTTACGATTTCTGGTACCACATAGCGTGGATCATTCTTTAAACGATCAGCAAATCGACGCGTCGTTGCGGCTTCGATGCCATAGTCGACTTCTCGATGCATCATTTCACGAACTTCATCAAACCACTGATCAAATTCACGAGTTTGTGGCACCATACGTGTGAGTTTAAGCATGTTCTTAAATAAATTCATGTCAGAATCAATTGCTTCCGCCACACCAGGGTATTGAATTTTAAGAACTAGTTCTAAACCATCTGATTTACGTGTCGCACGATGAACTTGGGCAAGTGAAGCTGTACCGATTGGTTCATGATCAATCGTGAGTTCATCTAATTTTGAACCTAACTGTTCTTGCAAATGAGCTTTGATTGCAGGCCAAGCAAGTGCGACAGTTTGATTGTTCAATGTATTTAATGCTTGTGTAATTTCTTCAGGTAAGAAATGTTCGCCGTATAAAGCCATCATTTGACCAATCTTTACGATTGATCCTTTTAGTTTTCCTATTTCAGAAACTAAATAATGAGCTTGTTCAGCCATGGCTTTTTTACGCTTTTTCTCTTTTTCTTCTTCACTAGAAAAAATTGAAGTAGCGCTAGCAGTCGCCCAACGTGTTCCAGCGAGTAAAGAGGCTTTTGCAATAGATAAGCGACGATCTACAGAGGAGGTTTTTAGATTCTTAAGCTTATCGTTCTGATCTGACATGAAAGAAAAATCCTATGCTGAAATCGGAGGGTTGAAAGCCGAGACTTAAATTGTAGCGGATATTACAGCTTTTGAACGTATTAAAATAGTTCAATCTCTTGAATTATCAGTCTAAATTTGTGAATTAGGTCAATAAATCAGAATAGCCTAAGTAAAATTTAACTTTCAAAGTTGGCTTTACTATACAAATGTCCTAAATCCTAAACTGAATTTTTAGAGTCGATTTTCTCATTAAAGCTGCACGATTAGTATGAATATGAGCAATCAACATACGCTTTACATAACTATGATGAAAGCCTAAAGCATGAGCTTTCACAATAATGATACTGGGTAATGTAAAGAAAAAATACTTGGTGTCGTCTAAAGTCGCATCTTTAAAAATACCTTCTTCAATCAAAGTATTCCGAAGAAAAATTTTCTCTTCTTGCACAGTAGGAGATGACTCATCATCCCAATAATTTTGACGCATTGCCATCAAATTATTATGTTTATAACTCATCGTTGCTTGAGCTCATTCTGTTTACTGTTAGCAAATATATGAGGGTAATTGAGTGTTTATCAAGAATAGATTTATCTCAAAATAGCCTAAGTAAATTTAATCCTTAATTTTTAAATGCTAAACTTATACTACTTTAATCGCTTAAACAAAGAACTGAAAAGAAATGACTCCAGCTTGTAAGTTATTAAAAAAAAATAAAATAGCATTCACAATTCATGAATATGAACATGATGTAAATGCAAAAAGTTTTGGCTTAGAAGCCGCAGAAAAACTCAATCTAAATGTAGATGAAGTATTCAAAACGTTAATGGTCACCGATGAAAAAAATTATTTCATCGCCGTTTTGCCAGTGAATTATCAATTAAATTTAAAAAAAGTTGCATCAGCAGTAGGGTGTAAGAAGTTACAAATGGCTAATCCAAAAGATGCTGAACGTTTAACTGGTTATTTGGTAGGTGGAATTAGTCCTCTAGGGCAGAAAAAACGACTCAAAACCGTAATTGATGAAACAGCGAAATCATTAAACAAGATTTATGTAAGTGGTGGAAAAAGGGGATTGGACATTGGTCTTAACCCAATTGATCTAGCTAAGTTACTGGAAGCTACGTTTTCAGATGTTTTAGATTGTTAATATTTTTAAAAAAAGGGCTTTAAAACATAAAGCCCTTTTTATTTGATTTATAAAAACAATAAAAGAATGAATTATAATTAAAATAATTGATAATGAGAATTATTATCTTTTGTATTTTTCTTGATCTAAATGAATTTTTCACCATAAAAAACAAAGTATTAAGTGCGAAAAATCAAGCCATATTTGTAATTGCTATTATTAATGATAATAATTATCATTAATTAAATCTCATTTGCAGTGAATAACATTGTAATAAGGTTTGTTTAGAGCTCAAAACATTCGAAAAAAAATTAACTCTCTCTTTATAAGAGGATACCGACAGATGCAATCACTTGCCAATCGGTTGGCGATACAACACTTCGTCAACGCATATACGCAAGAAACTGGCAAAGGTCACTTGCTTAATAAAAATCAGCAAAGTCCGCAACAACAAGCGTTTAGCCAAGGTTTGACGCTGTTATCAATCCCAATACATTCTATTCAAGCACAATGTAATTTCCCTTTATCTTATGTCAGTCGAGTCGGGCGACACCGTTTAGCAGATGTTCCACAAGTTATTATTCATGGTCAAATCAAGACATTTAGTCCTGTTGCAATCGTCGGGTTATTGCTTGAAGAACTCGTTTTTGAATCGTCTATTCCATTAGATGCTGCATCTTTAGTAGAGAAGTGGATTCAAAGTCGTGATGCACTGCAACAGTTTTTAGTACAACGTGAGACCGATTTTGATGATTTGGTTAAAGCAGGTCAGAGTTTCATTGAAACTGAGCAGGCGCTTATTCTGGGGCATAGTATGCACCCAGCACCAAAAAGTAGAACAGGTTTTGTGCATGAAGATTGGCTAAAGTTTTCACCGGAACACAAAGGCAAGACTCAATTGCATTATTGGTTAGTGCATCAGGACTATATTTCAGAAGGCAGCGCTACGGATGAAAGTATTTCAGCTCAACTCAAAACAGCGTTACAGTGGTATTTGTCTGAAAATGATCTTAATCTCTTAAAAATCCATACTGAATATAAATTGCTTCCATTGCATCCTTGGCAAGCCCGTTATTTGCAAAGTAAGCCTTGGTTTGAACGTTTAAAACAAACGGGGCAGCTAATTGATGTAGGCTTAAGAGGCTGGCAATTTTCGCCAACAACATCGATCCGAACACTGGCGAGTTTTAATGCACCATGGATGGTAAAACCATCACTTTCAGTGATGATTACCAACTCGATTCGGGTGAACTTAGCCAAAGAATGCCACCGTGGTGAGTTAACCCACCGTCTATGGCACAGTGAATTTGGTCAGAATATTTTAAAGCAGTGCCCAAGCTTAAAAGCGGTGAATGACCCAGCGTGGATTGCTTTAAAAATTGATGATGAAGTGGTGAATGAAAGTATTTGTATTTTCCGAGATCAGCCATTCCATCCACATCAGCAAGTCACATGTATTGCATCCTTATGTCAGGATCATCCAGATAAGCCTCTAAATCGTTTTAATACCTTATTCGCAAAAATTGCAAAAGCACATCATGAAACCGATTTTTCAGAAATTGCTCTGGATTGGTTTAACCGCTTCCTTGAAGTCAGTTTGCAACCGTTGATGTATCTATACCATCGTTATGGCATGGCTTTTGAGTCACATCAGCAGAATGTGCTGTTGGAGTTAGAGAATCATTTCCCTAAAACCTTATGGTTACGTGATAACCAAGGTTTTTATTATATTGAAGAGTTTGCAACCGAAATTCTGCAAGCACTGCCTGAACTGAAAGAAAAAGCATTTGCCGTTGGTCCTAAAGATTTTGTCGATGAACGTTTTAGTTATTATTTCTTTGGTAATACCTTGTTTGGCATTATCAATGCCATTGGCGCAACAGGCTATATTACTGAAGATGAATTGCTCGAACATTTAACAAGTTTCTTGCAGGAGCAATTGCAGCAATATCCAGACAGTACCTTGTTGCAGGGATTATTGTTTAATTCAACACTGCCTTATAAAGGTAATTTGCTGACACGTTTGCATGAGCTAGATGAGCTCATCGCACCAGTTGAAAATCAATCTGTCTATGTACAACTGCCAAATCCGCTGCGTATTTCACAGAAGGATGTCAGTTATGCTTGATTTTATTGGAATTGGTCTAGGGCCATTTAATCTGAGTCTGGCCAGCCTGCTACATAATAAAAGCACACTGAACTATGCAATTTTCGAGCAGAAAGCTCAGTTTGACTGGCATGCGGGAATGCAGTTACCCAATACGATATTGCAAGTGCCGTTTATGGCGGATCTGGTCTCAATGGTTGATCCAACTAGTCCATTCAGCTTCTTGAATTATCTGCGTCATCAGCAGCGTTTATATAAGTTTTACTTTTTGGAACAGCCGCATATTCCACGCTTTGAATATAACCACTATTGCCAATGGGTTGCAGAGCAACTGGATTGTATTGAATACCAATCTCGTGTTTTGAAGATTGAACCTCAAACCATTGGCTTTAAAGTTGTGGTGGAATCTGAGGGTGTTCAGCACAGTTATTTATGCCGTAACTTGGTCATCGGAAGTGGAAATGTGCCTTACTTGCCTGAATGTTTGGCCAAAGTGCAGCAACAGCAACCACAAAAATGTCTGCATTCTGCGCAATATATGACGCATGTCGATACAGATTTACACGGCGATGTGGTGGTACTTGGTTCAGGGCAATCTGCTGCCGAAGTCTTTATTGATCTGTTTGATGAGCAGCAAGATACCGCCAATCATCAGTTCGACCTACACTGGTTTACGCGTTCTCAGGGCTTCTTCCCGATGGAATATGCACCATTGGGACTGGAACATTTTAGCCCAGACTATGCACAGCATTTTTATACTTTGCCAACTGAGAAGAAAGAACAGCAATTGCAGCTGCAGTCTTTGTTATACAAAGGCATTAGTGCAAAGACCATCCGCGAAATCTATAAAAAATTGTATCACCGTAGCATTGCGGGTCAAAGTTTGCAGACACATTTACATAGCCAATCTGATTTGAAAGATGCAGAAGTATTAGATACGCAAAAAATTCGACTGCATTTCCAACATCGTGCCACGGCACAGGCTTTCCACTTAGATTGTGATTTCCTGGTTGCTGCAACAGGTTACGTTACGCCTGACTTTGACTTTATGCAGTTGCTGAAACCTTATATTGAGTTTGATCATAAACAGCGTTGGCAAATCACAGCAGACTATCGCGTTTTACATCATCTGAATGGCCATATTTTTGTTCAAAATCAGGAAATGCATAGCCATGGTGTCGGTACACCAGACTTAGGGCTGGGTGCTTATCGTGCAGCGACAATTATCAATCAGTTGCTTGGTGAGTCGCTTTATGAACTTGCTCAGCAGGCGCAGACCTTCCAGCATTTTGAGCTCACTCAGAATCCTAAAATCCAAATGGCAGATGACCAAGCACTTTCAGTCGATGGTGTTTCTGAAAAAGCTGTGAGCCAAAACCACTCTATTTTAAAGAAAACAGAACAGAGCACGATTACAACGCATGCAGGTAGTCGTTGTGCAAATACACGTACACAAACTGTGTCTGTACATTCAACTTATGAGAAATTGATATGAACTTTGCAACTTTAAAAATTAATCAGCAGCAATGGCGTGCCGCTGGACAGCGTCTCATTGAAATGGCGATTGCAGAGTTTCTATATGAAGAAATTATTGAAGTGAAAGCCATATCCGCAGGACGTTATCATTTAGATCTGGGCAATCGTCAGTATGAGTTTCAAGGCCATCAATATTTGTTAGGGCACTGGAATATTCAGGACGGCTCGGTACGTGATGTAAGCAAGGGTCAGCAGAGTGACCAACCTGCCTGGAATTTACATGAGTTTATTGTTGCAATGGCTGACAGTTCCAATGTAAAGCCATTCACCAAAGCGTATTTGATTAAGGAAATGAATAATACTTGGTTGGCAGAAGCACATCTGTTTAATGAAGCACGCCTACCAAGCACTGCAGTACTGACTGAACCACATTATAAAGTTGAAGGGATGTTGCGTGGTCACCCTTGGTTGATTATGAGTAAAGGCCGCATGGGCTTTGGTTATGATGATTATCTGACGTCGGCACCTGAACTCTCACCAGAAGTCAAAGTACTCTGGTTGGCTGTACATCGTGATCTAGCAGAATTCCGCAGTACAGAACAATGGGATGCTTGTGGTTTATATCAACATGAATTTGATGCCAATGAGCTGCAACAGTTCATCCAAATTTTGAAAGAAAAAAATCTCGACCCTCAAAATTACTTTTTGATTCCTGTACATGCTTGGCAATGGCATCAATGGCTGGTTCCAACCTATGCCAATGAAATTGTCGACCAGAAAATCATTGAGCTCAATATTAGCCAAGATAGCTATGTGCCAATGCAGTCTATTCGTACATTATGCAATACATCGAACCTACAACGTCATTACATTAAACTGCCAGTCAGTATTTTTAATACCGCTGTTTACCGCGGATTACCTTCAAAACGTAATCTTGCAGCACCAGCTGTGACGGCATGGTTAAAGCAAATCCATCAGCAAGATCAAGACCTGCAGAAGACTGGTGTAGTTTTCTTGGGTGAAGTGGCAACCTTAACCATTCATCAGCCATGTTTTGACCGAATTGAAGGTGCACCTTACCAATTTAAAGAGTTGTTTGGTTGCTTGTGGCGTGAAAGTGTCGATCGCTATGTTGATCCATCACAGCAAGTGCTCTCTCAAGCAGCCTTATTGCATCGGGATATTTCAGGTCAATCAATCCTGAGTGTACTGATTCAAGCATCAGGTCTAAGTCCTTTGACATGGTTGGCGCAGTTTGCTCAAGTGTGTTTAAGCCCGTTATTACTGTGTCTGTATCGCTATGGCTTAGCTTTTTCACCGCATGGTGAAAACACCATGTTGGTACATGAAAATGGTGTGCCAAAAGCATTGGTATTAAAAGACTTTATTGATGACATCAATTTGGTGGATGAAGATTTCCCTGAGTTGGCTCAATTGCCATCTGAAGGTGATTTGTTACTGCGCCATGATGCTGCCGATTTAAGTCATTTTATTTTCACTGGTCTATTCATGGTGCATTACCGCTATATCTGTAATGTGTTCTTGCAAGATTACCCAGAATATTCAGAACAGGATTTCTGGCAGACCATTTCCAACACCATTGTTGCGTTTAACCAACAACATCCTGAGTTGGCTGAACGTGCTGAAAAGTTTGCCATGTTGCGCCCAACCTACACCAAAATTTGTTTAAACCGTGTTCGTTTATTTACCACCAGTTATAACGATGAAGCAGAGCGTCCTGTGCCTGTTTTCCTTGATCCAATCGCAAATCCAGTTAGCCCTGAAACATTGGCTGAATGGTCAGCTCAACAAGCTGAATCGAAAGCGGGTTAAGTCTTTTTCTAAATTTATAAAGGTTCGATATGAAAACTATTTCTCAGCAATTACCTGACTACTTTGAATACCACGAAGATGGCACACAATACTACTTACGCCAAGTGCAATACCCACAAGATATTCCTTTGCTACATCAATGGATGCATGAGCCACATGTTATTCCACAGTGGCAATTGAATAAGTCAGAACTGGATTTACAGGTTTACTTCGACAAAATGCTAGCAGATGACCATCAACGTTTATTGATTGTGGGCGTGGATGGCAAAGATGTGGGATATACCGAAATCTATGAAGGTAAACGTGATCGTTTAGGCCGTTATTACCAAGGTGATGACAATGATCTCGGTTGGCATTTGCTATTTGGCGATAAATCTGTGTTTGGCAAAGGCTTTTTACGTCCAACAATTCGTTTACTGAGTTTCTATATTTTTGAACATTCACAAGCGAAAAAAATCGTGGGTGAACCAGACCATACGGTTAAACCTTATGCTGCTGTGGTCGCAGAACTTTGCTACGAAACTCAACGTTTAATTCCGATGCCAGAAAAAACGGCAATGCTGTATTACTGCTTTAGAGAAACTTTTTATAACAAGTTTGGTGAATATTACCAAACCTCACAACAACAGCTAGCTGATCAGCCAGCCAAAATACTGAGTGTTACATGAGCTTATCCATCAATGAGATGCACATCTTGGACATGCGCTTTGCCGCGCATGTCTCAGTGGCAGAATTTGAGCAATGGTTAACGCATATTCAACAATATTTCGAACAAAAAAGAAGTTTTGTGCTGATTATGCAAACCGAGCCGAACACTGAATTTCCTGAAGAATATCGGGTGATTCAGGGGAAATGGTACAAACAATATAAACAAGATTTTTATCAATATTGTTTAGGCCTTGCTCGCATTGCCCAAGATGAAGCAGATCGTATTCGATTAGACACGCCAGCTTTGCAAAAAGCCTGGCATGTTCCTTATTTTGTCAGTTTAGAAAAGACCGATGCCGTGCAATGGGCGATGCAGAGGTACTTATGAATCAACAAATAAAACCTGACCAAGATTTTCCAATCAAAACAGTCTCTGCACTGAGTCTATCTGTAGTGGTGGTGTTGTACCTTGCACATGCATTACCGCTGTATTTTTACAATGTTGCCTTACCTGCGATTTTACGTCATCAAGGGGTCGATCTACGCTGGATTGGCATGTTGTCATTGCTGTATATCCCATGGGCATTTAAGTTTTTTTGGGCGCCCTTAATTGATCGTTTTTATTTTAAGGCGCTTGGTAAACGTAAGACTTGGCTTTTATTTACTCAAATTGCCTTGGTATTAGGTGTCGTTGCCTTGGCTTTGACACAATTCGATTACGGTCTAAGTATCTTTGTCATTGTCGGTTTATGGATTTCAACCTTTGCCGCAACTCAAGATATTGCGATTGATGGTTATACCGTTGAAACCTTTTCTGAATCCGAATACCGATTAGGCAGTATGGCGCAAAGTATTGGTGTGGCGCTAGGCAGTATGATTGGTGGTGCTGCAACTTTATGGCTTTATCAACTGTATGGTTGGCAAACCGCACTGATTTGTTTAGCTGCTATGACAGCACTGACCATGCTTGCAGTATTTCAAATCAAAGAAAAAAACAATATTGAAAAAATTGCCAAGCAGCCACCAAGTATGATTCGCGCGTTCAAACGCCCTGAGATGTTATGGGCATTGGCCTTAATTGTCTGTTATCGCGTAGTCGAAGCACCAGCAATAGCAATGTTGAACCCAATGCTGATCGATCAAAAATGGTCATTGGCAGAGATTGGGGTATTAATGTCCGTGATTGGTGCAGGGGTTGGTTTATTAGCCGCAGTATCAGCGGCGTTCCTATTAAAAAAAATAGCAGCAACACGATTACTGATTTGGGCTGGCTGGGCGCGTAGTTTGGTCTATCTGTTACTTGGTGTAGCCATTTTACTGAGCTGGTTTAACCAGTGGCAGATGCTATTGGGGCTATTTGTCGTTGTCATTTTAGCCATTCGCTATATCGCTATGACAGCATTATACGCTCATTTCATGCATACCAGCTCAAAAGAACAAGCAGGAACAGACTTTACCATTTTGGTCTGTTTTGAGCTGCTGGTTTATTTCATTGGCGGTGCAATGTCTGGTTTCTTGGCCAAAGCATTCGGTTATGGAAATTTCTATCTCATTCTCGCAGCTGCATCTGTCTTGAGCGTCTTACTCAGTCAATTTTTAGTTCACAAAGCAAAACAAACGCAACAACATACCTAGAGGTAATTTATGAAAGTTCGTACACTTTCGACATCATTAACGCTGTTAAGCTTAGCAATTAGCACTCAACTATATGCACAAACGGTTGAAGCAGATGCCACTGTTCAAACGACTGCTGCAGTAGAAAGTCAAAAACCAGCACAACTGGCACCGATTGTAGTGACAGCATCGCGTTCAGCACAAAGTATTGCTGAAATTGCAGGTACAGTTTATCGCATTGAACAAGAAGATATTGCGAAACAAGCAGCTGCGGGTAAAAGTACGGCAGATATTTTGGGTTTGTTAGTTCCATCATTAACACCGAGTTCTGGCACGACCAGTAACTATGGTATGACCATGCGTGGTCGCACAGTTCAATACATGATTGATGGTGTGCCACAAACGGGCTCACGTGATAGCTCACGTCAGTTAAATAGCATCAGTCCAGACATAATTGAACGTGTTGAAGTTGTATCTGGTGCCAGCAGCATCTATGGGGCTGGTGCAACAGGTGGCATTATCAATATTATTACCAAAAAAGGTTCGACCGATGGGGTTCATTTTGAATCGAAACTCGGCGTAACTTCTGGCGATAACTTTAAAAATGATGCCTTGGCTTATGAAGCGTATCAATCCGCTGCGTTTAAACAAGGCGACTGGAATGGTTTCCTAGGAGCGAGCTATACCAAACGTGGAGAGATTCAAGACAGTCATGGCGACCGAATTGGGCCTGAAGTTGCTCAGACTGACCGTCAAGATACGGAAACTATCGATGTTAATGGTCGTTTAGGTTGGCAGTTTGCTGACAAGCAAAGTATCAGCATTGGTGCACAATATTATAATGATGAACAAGACAGTGACTACGGTGCAGACTACGGTCCAGGTTTAGCTGTTTTATTGAATGGTGCAAAACCAAGCCAGAAAGCAGTTAAAGGTTTGGAATTAGACAATCAACCGAGAACAAAACGTGCAGCTGTAAATGCGCAATATGAAAATCAAGATTTCTTTGGTCAGACCTTAAATGCAGAAGCTTATTATCGTACTGAAAAAGGGAGATTTTATCCGAGTGCAAATGCTTTAGCACATGCATCTATCCCTAGAGGTGGAACATATATTGTTACCCAATCAGAAACTGATATTGATGTATTTGGTGCAAGGTTAGCCTTACAAAGCAAATTAAATCTTGCAGAACGAGCTTTACACTTAACTTATGGCGTAGATTATGACAAAGAAAAAGGGAAGCAAACAGCCCAGCTTTATGATCTAAATACCTTTATGAGTAGTAATGGTCTGAAGTTCAAACCTTTAAATAGTTATGGCTTTGGTCCTGATGTCGATACGGAGAAGTTAGGTTTCTTCTTACAAAGCCAATTTGAGTTAACCGATCGCTTAAACCTACAAGCTGGTGTTCGCCATGAGCGGATTGATAGCCAAGTACAGGACTCTATTCCGTATTCTGAAGCGATGGTTGCAGATTTTATCCCAACCTATAATCCAATAACTTTAAAAGGTGGTTCTGTTAAGCATGATGCAACACTTTTTAATGTTGGCGCACTTTATCATTTAACAGATGCTCAACAAGTCTTCGCCAATTTCTCTCAAGGGGCTAACTTACCAGACGTACAGCGTATGTTAAGAGACGTTCCTGCAAACTTTGTTGTAAGCAATCAAACAATTGATCCAATTAAAGTGAATAGCTTTGAATTAGGTTGGCGTTTACAAGACAATGCTTTAACGACAGGGCTTACGGCGTTCTATAACAAGTCAGATAAATCTTTGAAATTTGGTCCACCAAACTTTGCAATTGAAGTCATTGATACCGATGAGCGTGTTTACGGTCTAGAAGGCAACGTAAAGTATGCCGTTACTGATGCATGGAATATCGGTGGGACTTTGGCTTATACACGTGGTCAATTTAAAAATACAAATGGTAAATGGCAGGAGTTGGATGCAATCCGTGTCGCACCATTAAAAGGTACTGTCTATTCAGATTGGCAGTTTAACGATGGTCTAGGTTTACGTGTTCAAACTCTTGCAGTTGGCGGTACAGACAAAGCGCGTAAAGATGCAATTGAATATGGAAGTCGTCCACCAGCAGAAATTAAAGGTTTTGCAGTGATGGATGTGATCGCGAATGCGAAAGCAGGTCCAGGTACATTAGGTTTTGGTGTATATAACGTTTGGAATACCGATTATAAGTCTGTATATAGCCAAGCCGTTTCTACGGTATATGGCGATATTTCTAGCTTAGCTGCACAAGGTCGTACTTACGGTTTGAGCTATACTCTCAAATACTAATCCAATCAAAAAGGCATCTGTTTAGATGCCTTTTCTTTTGATGATTTTGATGATGAACAACAATTTAAAATTTTTAGCTTTAGCTGCTTTGATCAATGGAACTTGTTTTTCCATGATTCTCCCTTTATTAGCACCGCTGACTCGACAATTACATTTATCTGAATTCCAAGGTGGTGTGATTGTTTCAGCAGGGGCAGTCTGTATGGCAATTGCATCGATCTGGATTGCGAAAAAGAAAAATCAGTTATCTAGTAACCAACTCGTCAATTATGGTTTTTGGGGAATGACCTTTACTTGGGCTATTTTCACCTTGATTCTATATTTTGGAACACAAGCGATTTTACCCACGTTGTTCATTTTTATCTTACTGGTATTGAGTCGTGCTTCTACAGGCATTTTTATGGCTTTGCCACAAATTGGTCTGCAAAGTTATGTGATGACACATGCAGTAGAAGCAAATGATCGTAGTAAGCAAATGGCTATGTTTGGTGCAATGAATAGTTTTGGGATGATTGTAGGTCCGTTTGCAACCTCAGTTTTATTGTTTGGTGGTTTACTTTTCCCGATGTGGATTGCTGTGGCTTTACTTGGCTTAGTCAGTATTGCACTCGGTATCCTATTTAGTAAAAGTCCGCAAGTTCAGGCTGACTCATTCAATCCTCAACAAGATAAAGATAATGCACTAGCGAATGAGCCGATTCTGAAACAAAGTCTGATCTGGTTAACTCTAGGTTTTGTCACTTATGTTGCAATTGTGACTTTAAATATGACGGCAGGTTTTTATATTCAGGATAAGTTTTATCTCAGTAGCCAACAGAGTGCAGTTTATTTTTCTCAATGCATGTTGGTCGTTGGCATTTGTCTCGTACTCACCCAACTTTTAATCGTGAAAGTGCTTAAACTCAATTTAAATAGTTTGGTGATTATTGGTTTAGTCACCATGTGTTTTGGTCTATTACTTTCACTCTACGCACCTACTATTTTTGTATTTCAGGCCAGCTATATTTTTTATGGTATTTCTGTGGCCTGTTTATTACCTGCATTTACCACAGGCGCTGCTCAAGCCGTATCTCAGCAATCACAAATTAAAATGGCAAGTTTTTGTACGGCGACACAAGCACTGGGCTTAATTGTTGGCCCATTACTCAGTACATTCCTGTACCGCTTTAATACCCATTTCCCATTCTATTTATTACTGTTCTTAACCATGTCGATCGGCCTTTATTTTAGTTGGATGTTGATTCGAAAAGAGGGTGAAACTGCATTGCTACTGGATGAATAAAAGGGATTTTGGCTAAAAATGACTCATCTTTTTCCTCGTAATGCAAGTGTTCCGACTGTTTCAGACATATATTGCTATGATGAGTCGCCTTTATGTTTATTTTTTGATCAAATTTATTTCATTTATTGACGTTTTGGATTTTAACAGGATTTTTTATGTACCCTATAAAACATCATAACAAGATAGATAAAGGAGTAAAGATGCTTATTTTTCATGATTATCCTGTTCAAGGAGCGCTTTTTGACATGGATGGAACAATGTTTGATACCGAGCGCTTACGCTTCCAGACATTGAAACAGGCATCAAAAGAGCTGATTGAACAGGAATTTTCAGATGAATATTTGATGCAGTGTTTAGGGTTGGGTGCGAAAGCATCTGAGCAGCTGGCACAAAAGTTTTATGGTGTAGATGTTCCTTATACTACCATTCGCAAACGTGCAGATGAAATGGAACTAGAATTTGTCCGTAACAATGGTGTACCAATTAAAAAAGGATTGATTCAGGTCTTAGAACGACTAAGAAAATCAGGCTTAAAAATGGCAGTCGCGACCTCGAGTCGTCGAGCAATTGCCGAAGAATATCTAATTAACGCGAATGTTTATAAATTTTTTGATCTTCTGGTCTGTGGGGATGAAGTTGAAAAAGGTAAACCGCATCCAGAAATCTTTTTAAAATCCGCACAAAAGCTAAATCTACAACCACAACAATGTCTAATGTTCGAAGATTCTGAAAATGGGATTTGTTCAGCCTATGATGCTGGCGGTATCACGATTTTATTCAAAGATATTAAAGAACCCAATGATCATATGCTCTCTAAAGCAAATTTCTATTATCAGGATATGTATGACTTTTTGAATGGTTTAGATGAGTTTATTCCCGAAATGGGCATGCCACAGTTACAAGAGTTATTTCCGCAGAGTTCCAATCAATTGACTGTTGGAATTCATGGCTTTGGGGCTATTGGTGGTGGTTATGTGGCTCAGATCCTGTCGTATTGGGATGGTTACACACGCCCAAAAAGGATTCTGGCATCAACTAGAAATCGTTTATATTTAGAGTCAGTGAATAGTTTTGGCAGCTATAGTATTCGGTATGGCCAGTCTTCCTATGATGAGCGTATTGATAATCTCACAGTGATTGATGCTGACAATGAACAGCAGATGTTAGAAATGTATATGCAATCTAGCCTGATCGCACTGTGTTTACCAGAACAGGCGATTGAGTCTGAGGCTATAACGATTGCTAAAGGACTATTGGCGCGTTTTATGTCAGCAGATGCAGACAATAATGAGCCTATTACCTTTTTGATTATTCTCAATAAAGTGTGTGCAAAGTATTTGGTCTTAAAACATATCCGTGAAGCCTTACTGGCCATAACAGATGAAGATATTGCCGAACATATTTTAAGTGAACATTATTTTTGCGATACCATGGTCAATCGAATGGTGTCAAAACTGACTGATCAAGCCTTATATCGTCAGCTCAATATCAAGCACAATTTATTGAAACAATATCAAAATGATCTCAATTCGGAAACCATTGAACTCTCAGATGAAACAGCCCTGACTGAAAAGCAAGAACAGCAGATTACCCATTGTTTAGAAGACATGCGTGGCCAGTTTCAAACAGGGCAATTCTTACAAAATATGGATTTGATCCTGTTCCATAGCGAAATGGATATGCCGATTTATGTCGAAAATCGCAGTCCGTTACTGAATAAGATGCGACAAATGATTTTGGTGGATCAGATTTCTGAGATTCAAATCATTAAAAATCGCCTATGGAATGGCTGCCATGCCATGTTGGCGTGGTATGCCAGTGCACTTGGACATGAAACCATTGGTATTGCTATGGCGGATCTAAAAATCATGAAATATGCAGAGCAGGTGGTCAACGAAGTTAAATTGGGTTTGGCCAATATGATTCCCAACCAAGCCAAAGAACTAGATCGTATGGCGGAAAGTTTCCTGCATTCTTGTCGAGCTGCTTATAAAGATCCTTGTGAACGTGTAGCTCGTGACCCGCTCAGAAAACTCAATCTGAATGAGCGTGTTTTAGACAGTTTAGAATCTCATGTACAGCAACAACTTCCTTATCAGAAGTTAATACAAGGTGCAATTTATGGCTATGCCTATGCACTGACAATGCTTGGACTGGACGAGATTAAGATTGTAAAGCATGTCCAGACTAATATTGAGCATATGGACATCACTGAAAATCAGAAGATAGCCTTATTAAACCAGCTCTATCACGGGATTCAGGCAGAACTCAATGATAATGCATTCATGTCACAATTGGAGGAGTTGAAACCTCTAACTGCATAAACATCAGTGCTCAGGGTGAATGTACCTTAACTTCTATCTGGGTTTATGTTTGAATAACACAACCTTAAAACAGAATGCTGAAGTTGTGTTATTACAAGCAGACACCCAGTTGATTGC
Organism: Acinetobacter sp. AG1; assembly: GCF_001005525.1. Lineage (NCBI taxonomy): Bacteria > Pseudomonadati > Pseudomonadota > Gammaproteobacteria > Moraxellales > Moraxellaceae > Acinetobacter > Acinetobacter sp. AG1. The sequence goes on from NZ_LBMZ01000118.1 coordinate 91,772, forward strand.
GACCGAAATACGCGATTATCCTGAATGGTACAAGGGGCGTTCAGATTATGGTCTTTGGTATATTGAGATTGATCAACCTGAGCTGATTCAATATTTAGATGAAATTCAAGCACAATTTTCTGATTTATTACTTCCTGCACAGCAACGCCAATATCACATTACTTTATTTGTGTGTGGTTTCTTGCAGCCTGCCGTAAAGCAATACGACGATGATTTTCAGATTCAACAATTACAGCAGCAGATCAAGCTAGTTGAAGCATTACAGCTCAAACCTTTTGAGCTTGAAATCACACAGATCGATAGCTTTAGTAGTGCTTTGTTTCTACAGATTAAAGATCAGCAGGGTGTACTAACTCAAATTCGTCAGCAATTTGCTCGTGTATCTGGGGAAATTGCAGCACTCGAATATTGTCCGCATATTACTTTAGGCTTGTATCGTGAAGCTTGGCTGAGTGATATTGTACTTGAACGGATACAACAATTTTCGGTAAAAACTATAAATATTGAGGTCAAAAAACTGACTTTTGGTTATTATAAAGCACAGATTTTACAAGGATTCCTATATCCTTATCAGCAAATTGAACTAGGTTAGATATGTTGCAACTAATTTTAGGTGGGGCGCGCTCAGGTAAAAGTCGTTTGGCAGAACAAACAGCCAAAGAGACAGGTTTATCGGTCATTTATATTGCAACGGCGCAGGCCTTAGATACAGAAATGCAGCAGCGTATTGCGCATCATAAGCAGCAACGTCCAGCCCATTGGCAAGTGTTCGAAGAACCAACTTATCTGGCAGATCGACTCTTGCAATGCGATCAAGCGAATCAGCTAATTTTGGTCGATTGCTTGACCTTGTGGCTGAGCAATTTGTTATTGGCTGAAGACTCTGCATTGCAGCAGCAACAAATACAGCAATTATTAAATGTATTACCACAATTAAAATCCAAGATTATTTTGGTTAGCAATGAGACGGGCTTAGGTGTTGTGCCTATGGGTGAGCTTAGCCGTCGCTTTGTTGACGAAGCAGGTCGTTTACACCAGAACTTAGGTCAACTCGCCAATAAAGTTGTGTTTTGTGTGGCAGGCTTTCCAATGATTTTAAAAGATGAGAAATAATATGACTGAACAAGCGCAATGGTTTTTAGCCGCAGTACAACAACCTGATCTAGATGTAAAACAACAAGCTGAGCAACGTCAACTTCAATTGACCAAACCAACAGGCGCATTAGGTGATTTAGAGCAAATTGCGATTAATTTATCTGCTTTACAAAGAACGGTTTTCCCTAAAATTAATAAACCTTGGATTACTATTTTTGCTGGTGATCATGGCGTTGTGGCAGAAAATATTTCAGCTTATCCTCAAGCAGTAACTCGTCAAATGTTGCAAAATTTTGCTTCGGGTGGTGCAGCAATTAGTGTGATTGCCAAACATCATCATGCCCATTTACAAGTGATTGATTGTGGGACAGTAGGCGATAGTTACAATTATGTTGGGGTTGAATGCCATACTATTCGTGCTGGCACTGCAAATTTTGCAGAGCAAGCTGCAATGACCAATCAAGAGTGTTTAGCCGCGTTAGAGTTGGGTAAAAATAGCGCTGATCTTGCTAAAGCGAAAGATGCGGATATTTTTATTGCAGGTGAAATGGGAATTGGTAATACCTGTTCAGCTTCAGCACTGGCTTGTCTATTGTTGAGTGAATCAGCTCAGCAACTGACAGGTTTAGGAACAGGAATCAATATTGAGCAATTACAACATAAAATAAAAGTGATTGATCAAGCAGTAAAGTTTCATAGAGCAAATGTGGCCAATGATGCATTAAAAATTCTGGCTGCTGTAGGTGGTTTGGAAATCGCTGCAATCACAGGGGCTTATTTACGATGTGCGCAAATTGGTTTACCTATTATCGTCGATGGCTTTATTAGTTCGGTCGCAGCTTTATGTGCAGTACGTATTCAACCACAAAGCCGTGAGTGGATGCTTTTTGGACATCAATCAGCGGAATATGGTCATCAGCGTGTTCTAAAAGAATTGGATGCCCAACCAATCTTAACGATGAATTTACGTTTAGGAGAAGGCAGTGGTGCAGGATCAGCATTATCTATGATTCAGCTTGCCTGTGTCTTACATAATCAAATGGCAACATTTGCTGAAGCTGCTGTAACAGGTGATAAAGTTGCACCTTGAACTGCTACGACATGGTGAAACAACACTCAGTCATACTTTACGTGGGCACTTAGATGATGAATTGACTGAAAAAGGTTGGTTGCAGATGCAATCAACTATTCAGCATCATTTAGATACTCAGACACAATGGGATGTCATCATTAGTTCGCCTTTACAGCGTTGCCATAAATTTGCACAAGCATTAGCGAAACAACTAAAATTGCCTTTATCACTCTATCCTGAAATTAAAGAAATGCATTTTGGCGATTGGGAAGGTATTGCGACTCAAACTATTTATGAAACAGCACCTGAGCTATTGGCTAATTTCTGGCAATTTCCAACGCAATATCATGCTCCTAAAGGAGAGTCTTTGCTTCAATTCAAGCAACGCGTCATGCATGGTTTTGATGAAATTTATGTACAAATGCAGCAACACAACTGGAACAAGGCATTGGTTGTGACGCATGGTGGGGTGATTAAATTGTTGACTTGTTTGGCGCGGCAGCAGAATTTAGATGATTTATTAACCATGCCCGCAGAGTTAGGGAAATTATATGCTTTAAACCTAACTCAAGTTGATAATCAAATTCATTTTTCTGAAAAGACAGCAATTTAGTAGTTATAAAATCTTATTCTATTTCCAGTATTTGCTAAGGTCATGTAATCGAACTGTCATTGCTACTGCCTATGATACATGTCATTTCTTGACCTATAAGCTAATTCATTATGAATATATTATTGAAAAGCAGTGTGTTATGCATGAGCATTTTATTGGCGGCATGTAATAACGACGATCACTCAGAATCAAAAACAATCCCAGAAAATAACACGGTATCAAAATATTATCAGACTAAAACTCCATACCAACCACAACAAGATCTAAAAAAATATGAAGCAATCCCACAGGGTTTCAAACCTGTTTTTACAGAGTTAGTCGCACGTCATGGTTCTCGAGGGTTATCGAGCATTAAATATGATTTGGCACTTTATAATTTATGGAAACAAGCCAAGGCTGAGAATGCTTTAACACCTTTAGGTGAAAAGCTAGGTGCTGATTTAGAAAATATGATGAAAGCAAATATTTTGCTGGGTTACGGCATAGATGGGATTCGCCAGTATGGATATGGCAATGAAACGATGCTTGGTATTCAAGAACATCGAGGTATCGCAGACCGTCTTTTACAACGTCTACCTGATCTATTTAAAACAGCAGCGACACAACCTGAATCTATCTTAGTTCAAAGCTCAGGCGTAGATCGTGCGGTTGATAGCGCCAAGTTTTTTACTGCTGAATTGATTCAACAACAACCGCAATTGAAGAATCAAATTACACCTACGTCATATACAAGTTTGGTCAGTACCAGTATTCCATCTATTGAAGATGGTGGCGTAGATCGTTTTAAACTTTATTTCCATAGCTTGAATAAAGATCAAGATTTGGTGAGTCCATTATCAACTAAGCAACAAGCAATTTATGATGCTAGCCAAGCTTATCAGCAGTTTGAAGAAGAAAATGCCGATTTAGCCAATAAACTCAAAGAAATTGAAAAAGATACTCGTGCAGAACAAGTTGCGCTAAGTGTGCTTAACCCAATTTTTAAACCTGAATTTATCAAAAAGTTAGGTACAACGGGCTATACCTTTAGTAATAGCGGCGCTTATACCGTGACATCGCCAAAAGGTGAAACCATTACAGAAAAAGGGAAAGGGAAAAATACCATTGCAAGTGCTGTGGATGCAGCAGCTTATCTTTATGAGTTGTATTCAATTTCTGGTGGTATGCAGCTTGAATTAAAAGATGTAAATTTTGATCAATATATGCCTGTAGATGCAGCAAAATTCTATGCTGAATTTAACGATGCAAATGATTTTTATGAGAAAGGGCCAAGCTTTCAAGAATCAAATGCTGTCACAAGTAACATTGCTCAAGGTCTAAAACAAGATTTGTTTAAGCAAGTAGATGCAATTGTCGATAAACAACAGTCCCACCGCGCTGTGTTACGCTTCGCACATGCAGAAATCATTATTCCACTGGCGACCAGTTTGGAGTTACATGACATGATGCAGCCTTTACTTTTACGTCAAACCTATAACTACAGCAATAGTACGTGGAGAGGTGAAGTAGTATCGCCAATGGCTGCGAATTTACAGTGGGATATTTACCAAAATGCTCAAGGCACAACTTTGGTAAAAATGCTCTACAATGAAAAAGAGACCTTGTTTAAATCATCATGTAAATATGCACAATATAGTACCAACAGTTTTTATTATGATTATCTGAAGCTCAAACAATGTTATCAAATTCAATAATCTAGTTGATTCATTATTTTAATTTGGGAATAGGGTTCTATTCCCATTTTTGTTTCTTCATAATCTGTAAATCATCAATATTGTTTGACTGAGATTTCTTGCATGACAGCTTTTTGGATTGCTTTGCAATTTTTGACGGTTTTGCCCATTGAATTAAAAACAATGCCAAGTGCAAAGCAAAATGGTCAAGCGATCTTATTTTATCCATTTGTGGGTTTGTTGATCGGACTCATTCTGTTTGGTGTGTCTCTGATTTTAGTCAAACTGCCAATTTTATTGATTGCCAGTATCATTTTAGTGTTATGGATTTGGTTCACAGGTGGGCTTCACCTTGATGGTTTAGCCGATACAGCCGATGCTTGGGTGGGTGGTTTTGGTGATCCTGAGCGTACACTCAGGATTATGAAAGACCCAAACTGTGGTCCAATCGGTGTGCTGAGTCTTGTTGTGGTTTGTTTACTCAAGTTTGCTGCGCTGTATGTACTGCTTGAGCAGCATCTCAATACTTTTTTGATTCTCGTTCCAATGCTTGGGCGTAGTGTTCCATTATTTTTATTTTTAACCACAGCTTATGTTCGTGATAAAGGGCTAGGACGTTCAATTACTGATTTTATTCCAAAGAAACTTACATGGACTGTTTCTGTCATTACAATTACATTACTTTGTGTGTTTAAGTGGTTGGGATTGGTTACTTTTATCTGCTTTATTGCTGTATTGTTTTTTTTAAGAGCTTTATTTATCAAAAGAATTGGTGGGATTACTGGCGATACTGTTGGGGCTGCAATTGAGTTGATTGAGACAGGATTAATGCTAAGTTTTGTGGTGGCTTCATTTTATATTTGATGGATTTAATTCTAAAAAATTGACCCTTCTTAAATTCAGGAGGGTCAACAAAGAACTTAGGACGATTTTCGAGCTGCTAATGTGCAACCGAAGATCACAAATAAAGCGATGAGTCCAGCAATACTACCTAACAAGATATCTCTGAGTGTTTTATCTAGGGGTAGCCATGTCCACTTATGTAGATATGCAAAACTAAAACCTTCTAAAGCATCTTGTTGAGTGACTTGCGCTGCAATCACACCGCTACTTGGCTCAATATACAACCTAAGTTGATCGCTTAAATTGCTTTCAATTTTAACTACGGGTAAACGTTTGTTGATAAAACCATATTCACCACTAAAACTGGTGACCCAAGAGCTTTGAGTAAAATGATGCAATGGTAAATGTAAATAATCGGCAGCCAACTGCTTACTTTGTTCAAGTGTGTTTAATTTTGTAGCAGTATTCGCATCGATCAATTCAATTGCAGGGGCAGCACTTTTGGCATGATGATTATGATCATGTTCTTTGGCTGCGGTCATGCTGCCTTGTAGCTGTGGTTTACCTGACAATTGAACCATCCAACCTGCTTGAGCATGATCTTGATCAAAGGAGATCGGTACAAGGTTAAGGCGTTGTATTGGCTGTTGAACAGTAGTTTTCCATGCGGCTGCACTTAAATTCTGTGTATAAAACATCGGCTGAATGTTCACAATCTCAGATTTTTTATGCCAAACATGATAGAAACCACTCGACACCCACAATAAGATAAATACACTTAAACTGATGCCCAAATAGCGATGTAAAAAGCGAATCGGCTTATGAGCTAAACGATGGTTCTGGCGATTACGAATCCTAAAAAACAATCCAAATCCCATACAAGTCAGCACTAAAATGCCAATTAAGGCAATTTGCATCAGTATACTTTGTCCTATCCACGGTTGATCGCCCCAAGTCCATGTATGACCTAAACGAAATATTTTCGCCATCCACTTTTTTTGGTCATTGGATAGCGTGGCTAATCGAGATTGTGATGGATCGATATAAGCCCTTAAACCATTGTCAAAACTTACACGCCAAACAGGCAATAAACGATTCACACTTGGATAATCATCACTAAACTCAGTGATCAGTTCAGTCGAAACGATCTGTTGTTTGGCTAAACCTGTATACCAAATTGCAAGACGTTTTGCTTCTTGTTGCTCTGCATCTGTGATGAGTTGACCCGATCGACTATCAAAATACTCCGCAATGTTTTGATTTGGTTGTAAAACTCGATAAGCCACAAGTTCAGGTTGTAGCTGAATGGTTTGTAATCCTGAAAATTCTTCAATTTTATGCTGCTGTAAAACCAAAGGTGCAGGCAAAGCATTTGTTAAATTCAGTTGCTGAGGTGGAGGCATTCGTTTGACGGGTTGAGGTTGTGTTGCACTCATAATTGGATGCAACACACCTGTTAAAGACCACATCAAAATCAGAATGCCAAGCACCATTCCAAAGCTACGATGAAATTTCAGTAACTTCTTGAGTTGATTGGCATTCATTGTTTATTTTCCAAAATGATAACGCAAACCTAATAAATAGGTTCGTGGTGCTGCAGGCGTATAACTAGCTTGATTACTGCTATATGAAGTACTGTCAGCATAATGGACATCAGCTACATTAAGAATTTGCCCATAAACCTCATAAGCATTTTTACGATAATTTGCACGTAAATTTAGAATGGTATGCCCATCATATTTTTCAGTATTAGCATCATCGATCCAATATGAACCGACATAAACACCTTCAGCCGAAAGTAATAATGCTGGAATAGGTTTGATTTGATACTCAATCGTACCAAAACTTTTTGGAGAGTTTGCCATCGTATTATCACTATAATTAAGTGTTGAAGATGGCTGCCATTCTTTGTACTTATGTTCTGCAAAACTTCCAGATAGCTTCAAACGCTGGTCATACAGTTCACTGATTTTCCAAGTCCCACCAATTTCGATGCCTTGATGTAAGGTTTTGCCTGCATTGCGAGGTTCACGTATTTCACGTGTATTTTCAATTTTTGTATAACTAATTATTTCATCCTTACCTTGTAAACGATATAAGGTAATTTCTCCATCCAGTCGGTCATCTAAAACTTTGAAACGTAAACCCGCATCAATATTATTAAATGTAGCTTCTTTTAAGTTTGGTGTGACCAGATTTGCGCCATATAAACTACTAACCTCTGGTGGCACAAAACCTTGTGACCAATTGCTATACAGATCTAATTCAGGTGAGATATTCCATACAAAACCAAGTTGAGGGCTTGCCTTGTGAAAACTACGTTTTTCATCTGGCGCACCTGTAACTTTAGAGGGGATAAGCTTGTTATCAAAGTCATAACCGATCCAATCATAGCGTGCACCACCAACCAAATTTAGATTTGGCAAAGCTTGCCAATTTGCTTGTGTGTACAATGCTTGGTTATTGACATCAACTTTGAAATCACGTAACAACTGACGTTGCTTGAAACCCGTATAAACTAGCGTGTTTGGATCACGAAAAACTTGAATATCATTGGTTTGAGCTTGGTTCGGCGAATGATCTGCCATTGCTCCGATGATCAATTTCACCTGATCCAAATTAATAGAATGCTGTAAATTTAATCCATAAGATTGAAAAGCGTTATAGGTGGTTTGCCCACTATAAGTTCCTGTAGGTATACCATTCTTATCAGCATCCTTACGAATGTTATAACTTGGATTTTGATCTGTCGTATTATCACGATAATACACGGTTAATTGGCTTTGCTGCTGATCATCCCAATGATGATTAATCTGTGATGAAAGACGGGTTGAGTCTACTTCTCGATACGTAAATGTTTGATAACTATAACCTGGACGTTTGCTAAAATCTTCAGCATTAAGGCTACCCGTCATATCGGTTTTTAAATGGTTATAGCTGAAAATATTTTTGATTTGAGTGGCATCTGATATACGCCAATCATGTCTTAAAGTCACACTTTGCTTATTACTTTCAGCATGATCTTGCCAGCTATCACCACGATCACTGGCATAGGCAGACAGTCTTAAACCATGTTCACCGTACTCAGTATCAAATGTATTCGATGCACCAAAGTCTAAACGGCGATAACCTTCAGAGCTTGCACTCAAACCTAAATCAGCAGTTGGGGTTAAACTCGGTGCTTTGGTTAGAAAATTAATCGTGCCACCAATTGCATTACTTCCATACAAGCTACTTGCTGGGCCACGCAAAATTTCAATGCTATCAATTCCAGCTAAATTTACTTCATATAAAGCATTGTGGTTAAACACACCGACTGGACGGATCGAAATGCCATCTTCCAAATATTGATAAACAGCAGAAGTTGTGATGGGTTGACGAATCGACATCATATGTTGTTCGTTGCCCAAGTCATTCATTAACACACCTGGGGTTTGATTAACTAACTGACCAATAAATGTGGCATGTTTATCATCTATATCTTGGCTAGTAATTTTGCTAATCGCAGCAGGAGTATTATTTATCGATTCTCCTTCACGACTTGCCGTGACTACGATTGTAGCTAGGGTTTTTGTTTCATTTTCAGAAGCTGTTTCAGCCAGAGTGATGGAGCTATAGGTAATCGATAGACATGCAGTCGTTAATACTGACAAACGAAATTGAGTATTCATATTTAACTCTATAAAAGCAATAAACGAGGCAGTACCGCAGTGAGACACTGGATACGGAATGTTAAAAAAGCATTTTTATAGAGCGAGCGGTGGTGCTTGTTTAATTGGAAAGATATAGAAGATACGTGGAATTTGCAGATCTTCTGACCACGTATAACATAGGCATCGCACACGACTAAACCAAGCCAGTACAAAGATTAAAATAAATGCAATTAAAGGAATAATTGCAACTGCATCTAAACCATGTGTACATAAAGGACAATGCTTCATGATTTGACTAGCAAGGGCAAAAACCTCTTTTGCATAGTCACTCAGTTGATCATGCGCAGTCGATTGTAAATGCTGTTGATGATGCATTTCATGCATAGCGTGATGGTGACTTGAATGAGATTCAGACAACATCAAACTATTTTTAATATCTGTGACTTGGCAATGTGTAGGCATTGCATAGAGTGCAGGTACGACGCCAGTATGTACCATCGTTGGTAAGAAGATATGCCAGAGTAAACAAAGCAAAGTAATCGCACCGAATGAGGCACGCCACTTTAGCAAGTGTTGACGAAAACTGGACTTCATATCAGCGATACGTCGTTGGGGAAATGTGGCAGCAGTATAATTAAAAAAATGTTACAGTTCAAAACAAATCAGATATTTAAGAACACAAATATATGGCAGATTACCGTATAAATTTTCCAGATTTTTTCGATGACGAAGAATGGAGAATAGAATCTAAAGGGTAGATAATTTTATTATTCACCTATAAAAATGAAAATTATGAATTAAGTTTCTATGACCCTGTTCGTTTGATACAAACCATAAATGATGATTTGCATTCCAGTCAATATTTTATAGAACAAAATTTAATTGTAATCCCAAACGTAAATAGGGCGAATATTGAAAAAGTAGTTTTAGATCTAGTGAGTCATGAAACTTTAATGGAAAATTTAAAAATAAAAACAGGCTCATGAGAGCCTGTTTTTGAATCTACTTAAAGATTAACGATTTGGCAAAACATCTTTTAATGCTTCATGCATTTCCAATAATGCTTTTTCTGTTGTATCCCAATCGATACAACCATCAGTCACAGATTGACCATATACCAGATCACATAGGTTTTCAGGAATATCCTGACGACCGCCTTTAAGGTGACTTTCAACCATGATACCTACGATTGATTTATTACCATCAAGAATTTGCTCTGTGATGTTTTTGAGAACCAATGGTTGTAAGTATGGGTCTTTATTTGAGTTCGCATGACTGGTATCAATCATGATTTTGTTACTTACTTTTGCTTTAGCTAAAGCGGCCTCTGCATCAGCAACTGATGAAGCATCATAGTTTGGTTTACCATTACCACCACGTAAAACAACGTGTGCATAAGGATTACCATTGGTATTGATAATTGCAACCTGACCATTTTCATTTAAGCCAAGGAAGCTATGGCCGTGCTTAACCGATTGCATTGCATTGGTTGCAACCGTTAAACCACCATCTGTACCGTTTTTAAAACCAACAGGAGATGATAAGCCTGAAGACATTTCACGGTGTGTTTGGCTTTCTGTAGTACGTGCGCCAATCGCAGACCAAGAAATCAAATCTTGATAATATTGTGGTGAGTTTGGATCAAGCGCTTCAGTCGCACATGGCAAACCTTTTTCATTTAATTCAAGTAAAAGCCCACGACCAATATGTAAACCTTTTTCAATATTGAAAGAGTCATTCATATCTGGATCGTTGATTAGACCTTTCCAACCGACTGTCGTACGTGGTTTTTCAAAATATACACGCATCACAAGGTATAAAGTATCTTTTACTTTTTCACTTAATTCTTTTAAGCGATCAGCATATTCATTTGCAGCTTTAACATCATGGATTGAACAAGGTCCAATCACCACAAACAAACGTTTGTCATTGCCGTCTAAAATATTACGTACAGTTGCACGTCCTTGTAACACAGTTTGAGATGCAGCTTCAGATAAAGGAAGATCAGCTTTCAGTTCCGCAGGGGTAATTAAGGTTTGAATGCTTTTAATATTAACGTCGTCGATATCTGGCTGAGAAACTGGATTTGACTGTAGAGTATTCATTGCTGTCACAAATTCAATCGAAAGAAGAGGTTATTTTGTCTACGAATATAGCATGAAAAGCCGATTGATTAACTATCGATTCGCAAAAATTGCGGAAAACAACCGGCTTTTTTAGAATTAAACCATACTAGATGAATGGCTTGTTTGTTGAACAACAGCAACTTTATGGGTTTCAACTGGTTTAGGTTTTGCCTTAACTGGATTAACCATAAAGTTAACACCAAGGGCAAATAATGTAATACCTAAGATTCTACGAATAAGTCTTTCTGGCATACGCGAACTAATTAAAGTTCCGACAATGATTGCAGGAATAGAACCAACAAGTAACCACATTAATAAATGAAAGTCGACATTACCTGAAGACATATGACTTAAACCAGCAACAGCTGTTAATAAGACAGCATGTACGACATCTGAACCGATAATACGAATCATCGGTAAGTTAGGAAACATAATTACGAGTGCCATAATCCCGAAAGCACCAGCACCGACAGAAGACAGGGTAACGAAAATACCTAAAACCATGCCCATGATTGCGATATATAAGCGTTTATGCTGGAGGGCATGTTGCTCACTTTCCATATTTGCTTGTTCACGATTACGGAAACGATCAAAGAACTTTTCAATTTGGCTACGAAATACAATCGAGATACCTGTCAAAGTCAACATAAAGCCTAAGACCATAGTCAGCACAGCTTTATAATGCGTTGATTGGCTTAAATAATGTTCTAAAACCCAAGAGGTGGCAAAAGATGCAGGAATACTTCCAAGTGCAAGCCAAAGTACAATTGGCCATACAATATTTAGTTTTTTAGCATGCACCATTGAACCGCAAAATTTAGAAATAGAGGCATATAACAGGTCTGTACCGATTGCAATATGAGGTTCAATTTTGAATAAACTAATCAAAATAGGGGTCATTAATGAGCCACCACCAACACCAGTGATTCCTACACAGAAACCAACCAACACCCCAGCTAGAATAAATTCAACAGGACCAAACATAATCAATATGCCTAAATATGCAAAAACCAGCATATCTTATGCTTTTTTTAGATAACTCGTTGTGATGAATAGTGATTTACTTATGCAAAAAAAAGCTAAAGAATATCAATTAAACTATAAAAGCTGACTGAATTACACAGCCATGTTTCATTAATTTGCCCCTATGTGTTCGTCGAGTAAATCTTAGCTTGATCAAAGTGACGTAAAATAATTAATTGAAAAGTAAAGTGATTTAAAAATTCTCTACTTTGCTAAAACTTTATTTTTGTTAGGTTTTAATTCATTAACCCATAACACAAGTAGAAATGTAATTGGTGTCGCAAATAGCCACCAACTTACAAATCCTATAGCGTTTCCATATTCAAGACAGAGTAGGCTTCCCGCAATTAAAAAGCAGAGGTAAGCAAAAATTTTGAAGAGAGTTTTATAGCGAATGAGATATAGTTGCTTCGTTTTGCTGATTTGCTTAGAACTACATTTATATAAGAAGGTCATCCCAATCAGTATCAAAATTAGACTCAAAAAAATCATGCTTTCACCTTATTTTGCGCTAACTTTGTTTTAATTTTCTGTATGGACTTTTCCTGAATAGGTTGAATATTTCTAAAAATAAAAATAGCGAATACGGCGCAAATGAGCAGGAATAAATCAACACGCAGAAATAACCAATAACTTGAAAGGTCCGAAATTAATCGATGATTGATGAGATACACTAAGTTATATATTGGTAAAACAACTGCAATCAAACCGAAAAAGAAAACTTGCGATTTCCATAAATATTGTTTAGGGGTGAGTAGGGCTATAATCAAGCTCAGCATCCACACACTAAAAAAAGTATAAATTTCATAATTTGGGGTGGTTTCAGTAATATGTATCAATCTGTTTGCAAAAAGATAACCTAGCATGGCGATTGGTAAGCCAATAAACGTCGCAACATTCAAACGATCCACTAAATAAAAACCAAGATGAAACTTCTCAGATTTATTTTGGATTTGGCGCTTCAGACTCCATAGTAGTAGTCCTGACGCAATCATCAAACAACCTAGTATTCCTGAACAAAAGAAAGAAAATCGTAGTAGTGGTTGCGCAAATGTAGCCATATGTAGACCATAAACGCCTGCATTTAAGGTTGCTACAGGACTATTATTTCTCGTGTTGCCTAAAATTTCTCCAGCACCATCTAAGGTAATTTGTGTTTGATTTAAGGTAATGGAACGATCTTCTAATTGTTTAAAAGTGATTTTTGCTTGATTGGTATTTGGATTTTTAACCTCAATCGTTGCTAATTCTTCATTTTCCCATTGCTGTGGTAATTTCTCTAATAACACATTGATTGGCTGCATATCTGTTTGGGTTGGGGGAGAATCGATATTAGTTGTTTGAGAGATCGTTCTGATCTCCGTGAAATATTGAAATGGCTTGTCAGGATATAATTGTTTCATACCCCACGGTAAATATAAGTAAAAGAAAATAGCTAAGCCAGTAAAAGTAATCGTCAAGAAAAAGGGAAGAGCTAGTACAGAGCAAACATTATGAAAATCGAGCCAAGAACGTTGTGATTTAAAAGTTCTCAATGTAAAGAAATCCGTAAAGATTTTTTTATGGGTAATAATGCCCGAAACCAATGCAACCAACATAATAAAAGCTGCGATACAAACGATTAGGCGTCCAATAAGGACAGGTAATCCGTACAGTTGAAAGTGGAAATTATAAAAAAAGTCACCACCTTGTGTTGCAGAAAGTTTAAGTTCTTGACCAGTATTTGCATCCAAGTCTCGGCTTTCATAACCACCTATACTTTTTTCCCAATAAATTTTATTGATAGGTTCTTCTTTGTTCGCAACTTTGATATACCAAGATTTAGCATCAGCTGCATTTTTTTCTAAATATTCTGTTGCTGTTTGAATAGCCGTTATTTGATTAATTTGATATTGCGATAGTTGTGGCTGCATCCATAAATTAATCTGATGACGATAATAGGCACTCGTTCCCATCAGAAAAATAGCAAATAAAAGCCATCCAAAAATTAAACCTGTCCATGTATGTAGCCATGCCATAGATTGGCGTACACTTTTGTTTTGCATTATTAACTTAAACCTACAGATAAGCCGAATAAAGTACCTGCCAAAATCAAGCTAATCCAAGTGAGTTTTAACAAAGAATTCGTGCAGAAACTAACAATGATGAATAGTAAATAAAAAATTATTGAAATAAAGGCAGCCAAATAAATGGCTTCAGCTTTAGCGAATGAATGAAGAAATAATGCAGTCAGACATAAGCTCAAATACATCATGCAGACGTAACCAACAACAAAGCTCAAGGTAAAGCGGTAAAAAATACTTAGGCGATAGATGAGCGTAAGTGATGTTGATTTTGCCATAAGTGATGTTTAAGTAGCCAATAGGAGAATAAATTTCAAATGAAAATGATTATTGTTAATATTAATAAATTGGCAGTAAACTCGCAATCATTTAACTATCGTTAATCAAGATAATTTTTAAAACAATGAATGGAATTTTAGATCAAAAATCATATTCACCAATCTTGAACAAATTGGATAGCTTATTATGATTCGATGTAAAATCATTTTGTTAGAATCATTCAAATATTTCAGTGGGGCATTGGTCTTGTTAAAGCAAAAACTAAAAATTGGTATCGTGGTGGGAGAAGTTTCTGGAGATACTCTAGGAGTGAAACTCATGCGCAGTTTTCGCGAACAAGGAATTGATGCTGAATTTGAAGGTATTGGTGGTCCACAAATGATTGCTGAGGGTTTCCATAGTTATTATCCAATGGAAATTTTATCAGTAATGGGCATTGTGGAGGTTTTGAAAGATATAAAGAAGTTATTTGCTGTACGTGATGGTCTAGTTGAACGTTGGACTGAAGATCCAGTGGATATTTTTATTGGAATTGATGCACCTGATTTCAATTTACGTCTTTCTAAAACAATAAAAGAAAAGAATTTACCAATTAAAACAGTTCAATACGTAAGTCCATCTGTTTGGGCATGGCGTCAAGGACGTGTACATGGCATTAAACGTAGTATTGATTTAGTGTTGTGTTTATTCCCATTTGAAAAAACATTTTATGAAAATTACGATGTTCCAGCAGCTTTTGTTGGGCATCCACTAGCCAAACAATTACCTTTAAAAAATCCAATTGTAGAAGCAAAACATCAGCTTGGTCTATCTGCACATGAAATGCATGTTGCTTTATTACCAGGAAGTCGAAGAGGTGAAATTGACAGACTATTGCCTTTGTTAATTGGGGCTGCGGAAATACTACATAAGAAATATCCTGAACTAGAGTTTCTGATTCCAGCAATCAATGATGCTCGAAGACAACAAATTGAACATGGTATTCAAAATTTAGATGTAACTTTAAAATCAAAAATTTATATTTTAGAAAATACCGATGCTGAATCTAAAATAGGTCGTATGGTCATGAATGCGAGTGATATTGTCGCACTAGCATCAGGAACTGCGACGCTTGAAGCGATGTTATTGCATCGCCCAATGGTGACTTTTTATAAGTTGCATTGGTTAACTTATATGATCGCTAAGTTTCTCGTTAAGATTCCTTACTACTCTTTACCTAATATCATTGCAGGTAAAAAAGTCATCCAAGAATTAATTCAAGCTGATGCGACACCAGAACACCTTGCTTCTGAAATTGAAAAATTAATGGATAATGAAACAGCACATATTCAGATGATGCAACATTTAAGTATGCACAAACAATTAATCTCAGGAGATACTGAAAATCCTGTTGATGCAATTCTGAATTGTTTAAAAACAAATTAAGTTAAAAAAGGTGGCATTTCAAATGCCACCTTATAATTTACGCTCTTAGAATCATTTCATAGCCTGTGTATTTACGAATATTGATGACACCAATATCGAGTAATAAATATTGCCCCTTAATGCCATGTAAAACACCACGAATTTTGGGTGTTTTATCCAAATTTAAAGACTTAATTTTTTCTGGATATTGTTCAACTGGGTAAATAAATTCTTTAGGCAATTCATGTTCTAAAAATTCAAGTTCTTCATTGAATTCTAGGTTTTGGCTAAACTCATCTCGGATCGTTTGAATTTTGGGTGCAAATTCTTCCAAAATCTGGTCACGTTGCTCAATTAAATTCAATGGTTCAGCTTCACCTTTAAGGAGCTTACGCCAATCCGTCTTATCGGCAATTTGTGTACCAAATAAAGTTTCTAAATGACCAGATAAGCGGCGAGAACCAACTTTCAAAATGGGTAACGCTTGGGTCGCACCTTGATCTAACCATCGGGTCGGCATATTAACGATACGAGTAATTCCAATTTTTAGTGCGCTTGAATTGGCTAGATACACAATATGAGGTTGGAAACAAACCTTATGTGCAAATTCATCTTCACGACAAGTTCCAAGATGATAATGGCAAGTCTCAGGTTTCATAATACAAAGATCACATTCAGCTTTGGTCTTGAAGCATTTGAAACAGTGACCTTGTGAATATGATTTTGGAGTCTTTGCACCACACGAAGTACAAAAAATATTTCCAGTCCATTCAATTTCTAATTCTTGACCTAATATGAAGGGTAGATCAGTTTCTGAACGATCTAATATAAATTTATATTCAACATTTGCCTTGCTGGTTGGTTGATCAGTTACACTATGCGTTTTGAGCGCTGCGTGCATTTTGTGACAAATGCCTTGTAGTTCCATCAATAAACTCTCATCTTTCTCAATCAAGGGTTGCAGTTATGGCTGAACAAAATGTCATCACTTCTATGCTAGACGATTTATCTAAAGAACAGCCCATTCATACTGCACTTTGTATCGGTCAGCAAATTGATCAAAATGCTGAAATTCAATGGCATCATTTTAACGTAACTGACTTTTTAAATCTGCCATTTACACAACGTTATGATTTAGGTTTTGTATTATTTGATACAGAGCAAATGCAAAACATCACTGAAACACATAAAGCGCAGCTTTTAGTGAAGTTACGCGACCTCATGGCAAAAAGGATTGTTGTTGTTAGTAAACGAAACGATGAAAAGCTATTACGTTCACTAGGTTTTACTCAACTTATTGATAAGACTACTCATGATAGTGATTTTGCTCTATGGCAATTCAATATTTTAACTTACAAATATGTTCCTGATTGGTTTAACTCTAAATTTTGGGCAAATCCAGAAAATTGGAATAAATTTCGTTGGTGATTTCTTAGACTTTACTGCGGCTCTGAATAAGCCGCAGTTATAAAATAATAATAAACTGATGAAATGTTCTTGCAAATTTTAACACTTTAACTTTGTTTTCATGCTGAAAAGCAGCGTATGCTTTTCGAATAAATAATTCTAACTGGAATATAAAAATCATGACAGATTTGACAAATATCGTAGAGATTTTAGCGAAACAGGCCTTAGGTGGTCAGCAACAATCTGGGAAAAATAGTGGTTTAGGTGGAATTCTAGGTTCAGTTTTAGGGCAACTTAGTGGTCAACAACAAAATAATCAAAATCAGTCGCAAAGTGGTTTAGGTGGTATCCTAGGTTCAGTTTTGGGTCAGTTAGGTAGTCCGAATAACAATACATCTCAGACAAATAGTAATACTAGTGGGAACACAGCCCAAACATTATTAATAGCCGTATTGCCGTTGGTTCTTGCTTGGATTCAAAAACAGGGGGGCTTACAAGGGGCATTAGATAAACTAAAAAGTACAGGTTTATCCAATCAGGTACAGAGCTGGGTCGATCCTCAACAAGCAAATGCTCAAGATGTTCCAACCCAAAATATTCAAAGCTTATTTGATGATCAAGATATCGAACAGGTTGCTCAACAAGCACAAGCTCCAAAGCAAGAAATTTACAGTGCGATTGCGTCTGTATTACCTCAAGTGATTGATTCTTTGACTCCGCAAGGAAGTAATACCAATCCCCAAGAAGCAAATCAAGATATTCAACAAGTATTGAATTTGGTGAGTGGTTTTTTAAAAAGATAAGTATATAAAAATAAAAGGGCGAAACGCCCTTTTATTAACATTTGAAATAAACTTCTGATTAGAAGTTATATTCCATACCTAAACCAATAACAGTTTTCTTGTTGTTGTCTTTCTGCCAGTCAATTTTTTGTTGAGCAACAATACCATAGAAACGAGCTTGTTTATTAATGTTGTAATCAGCGCCTACACCGTATAAATCATTTTTACGATCTTGAAGACCATCAACTTCTGTTTTAGCAGAAATATATTCTGCTTTTAACTTCACTGGTGTAGAAGGGATGATATACGCAGCAGTTACACCGAAAGCATTTTCTTTTAAGCCTTTATATGAAACAGCTGGTGTACCTACAACAACAGTATCATCAGTAGGTTGTGCAGTTTGCCATAAAGCCCCAAATACTAAGCCATCAACGCCAGCTGGTGATAAGTCTAAAGAACCAGTTACACGGATTGCATCAGAATAAATTTTGCCGCCAAGTTCTTTATTATATGCGTTAAATGTTGATGCTACACCGAAGTTACCAGCAACAGCTGCCGCTAAACCAATATCTTTATTTTCATAAGTGATAGATGTTGAAATTCCATCACCAAAGCTATCACGACTACCTTTTTGACCTTTAGCATCATTTTTTACAGCTGATGACTCTTCACCTTGCTGGAACATGATATTAAATGCTAAACCAGCTAATAATTTTTTGTCAGTTTCAAAACCAATAACATTGCTTAAACGATCTTCACCAACTAAAACTTTTGTCATATCTAGTTCAGTGTGGTCATTATAAATATCTTGGTTATTGCCAGCAGCAGTTTTTAAATAAGAATCATATTGACCAATTTTTAGAGTACCAACTCCATCAGATTTAAGACCAACAAAACGGTTACGCATACTCCAGTCAGTATCTGAACCAGATCCATCAGTAGAAACGCCCCATTCTGCTAAATACACTGCTGAAAGGTTATTAGTAAGTTTTTCTTCGCCTTTCACACCAAGACGAGAAGCATTTGAGTTAATTTTTGTTACGCTTTCATCTTTAAAGCCATTTTTGTCGATTTGATCTAAAGTCACATTGAGCTTACCATACAATGTAGGTGCTGCTTGCGCTGCATTCATGGCTAAAGTTGCTACAGTAGCAGCAAGAAGCAATTTTTTCATTGAGATTTCTCCAAACACTTTTTGTAAATGGCTGATGCCTTAGTTACTGTTATAAGCTTGCTTGTGTACATAAAGTTACACAGCTCACTGACTTGTATGCAGTATCGGCAAACTTTGTGACAGATAAGTGAAAGAAAAATGACAGTTTGATGACGATTCATATTTAGTAATAATTATATTTGTTATTGATTTTTATATATTTAATAAATAAAAATGGGGCGAAAAGCCCCATCATTTAGATAATTTTTTGCTTACAGCACTGCTTTAATCTTTTCAGCAAAGGCTTTAATCTTTTCCTGATCACCCATTTGTGCTGCATGACGACCAAGTTCATGAACTGAGCTAGGAATCAAATGGAAGTGCACATGTGGAACTGTTTGCCCAGCAGCAGCTCCTGAAAGTTGCATTAGTACGATTCCTTTAGCATCTAAAGCGGTTTCAATTGCTTTAGCTATCTTTTGAACAATTTGAATCGTATAGGCTGCTGCATCAGCAGGTAAATCCATCAAAGTAACAGCAGGTATTTTAGGAATAACTAAAGCATGACCATCTGCTTGAGGCATAATATCCATAAAAGCGAGGACCTGATCATCTTCATAGATTTTGATTGCAGGTAGTTCGCCTCTTAAGATTCTTGCGAAAATATTTTGGTCATCGTACGCCATGATTAGTCCTTTAATATAATGAGATGAGAAGTTTTGCTTTTCAGACAAAAATAGAAAATAAATTGCTAAGACTTAAAGATAAAGTTTTTATTTGCAATTTAATTCTTTTTGACGCTCTTTAATTTCATCTAAGCGTTGTTGCTCTCTGTCAGAAAATTTAGGCTTTGTTGTATGGCAGTTTTCATTACCATATTTAGCTTTGGCATCTGCATCTTTAAAACAAAATCCTTTAGATGCATAGATGAGGTTATAGTCATCTTGCAACTTTTTACATTCTTGTTCTGGTGTAGCTGCTTGAAGGTTAAAACCTGTAAGGCTTACCAATCCAGCAAAAACTGCAACCGCAAACTTATTCATGAGGTATTCCTCTAGTTAAAAGGCATGAACTCAAATAAATTAAGAAAATATGTTTATTTTCACGATTTGACTTAAGTTCAACTACTAATATACGGTTTATCAATGAAATTTCAATGAAACTGTATTATTGGAGTGTAATTTTTATCCATAATTCATTCATAAAATGATGTTGTTGTGAGTTCGCATTCAAATTTTTGAAGATATAACGATAATTTTAGAAAAATATATATAGAAATTGTATAGCTTATAATTATCAAACTTATTGAAATTTAAAATAAATAAAAACCACTCCGAGGAGTGGCGCTGTATCATCGTTTTGTGTCAACTAAATGTAGAAACTTTGAATGATTTTTGCTGTGCTACATTTTCAAAAAATTGTACTGCTGGGGAGTGTGCTATATATGCTAAGGCTTGTTCTGTATTCCCTTCATGAATAGGATTAAAGTGTGGTGATACCCAACGTAAGGCGGCTTTAAATAAGTATTTTATGGTAGGTAGATGATCTGTTTTCGTTGCGGTTTCTTCAAATTTCCGAATAAAAGTAAAAAATCCTCGACGCATCAACTTCTGCATATCTTGATGATCTAGATCTTGTTTTCCAAGATTACGAGCGAAGTCTGCTAGAAAATAAATAAAGAGCGGGAAAATCGCTAACATAATGACTTGGCGTGAGACATAAAAACCAAGTTTATTTGATAACAAATGTTCAAATAGGTCGTAAGCTACGCAACGATGCTCAACTTCTTCTGCAAGATGCCAACGGAATAAATCACTCATCGCAGGATCCGCTTTATCCCAAGATTTACTTTCAAGTGTCCACTGCCCAATTGTACCTGTAAAGTGCTCAATGGCGGCAATTACACCTACACGGAACAACAACCAGTATTCATCAAGTTTTTCACCTTTTATAAAGGGAATACCTAAAGGTTTATCACCTAACAAAACGTTGAAAATTAGGTGGGCACGATTTAATGAATCTTGAATGTCATAACCATTTTCTTTAAGAAAGTCTTGTACTTTTTCATGTGCGCGGGCATGAGCAGCCTCTTGACGAATAAATCCAGTCACATCATCTTTTAATTTCGGATCTTTAATATATGGTAGGGCTTTGTTAAACACTCTACAAAACCAAAATTCACCTACAGGAAGAAGCATATTTATACCGTTAGCGATGTGTGAACATAGCGGATCATTAGGCATCCAACAGACTGATGATTCAGAAAAATCGAAATGCACTTTTCTAGCTTTAATTTGATGATTTTCCATGATCATATACGTTACCCAATATGTAGTTACTAATTAAGTTGATTAAACAATTTTTAGCACTCAGCAACACAGATCACCATGTTGTTTGGGGACAAAAAACTCTATGTTTTTAGATTTAATGATAAAAATTAAATAATTTTATTTAGTGAGTTGTTCTAAACAAATCGTAATTTTTTAACAATAAATACAAATTTAAATTAT